>JBDTAW010000251.1:0-43428 GCA_039924445.1 Gemmatimonadaceae bacterium | reverse complement strand
CGATCGGCTCGAGAACATAACCGACGTCCGCCAGGTACCGTTTGAGTTCGTCGATATCGTCGCCCATATTCTGCATCTGCATCGGATGAATTTCGCACCAGATTACTGGGCTGTGATGCCGCAGCGTCTGTTCGGCGCCTCTCAGAACGCGCAATTCCGCGCCTTCGACGTCGATCTTGAGCACGTCGGGAATTAGTCCCCGTTCTCGACAATAGTCGTCGAGTGTCACCGTGGGAACCGTGACCGGTGTCACTGTCTTTGGATGTTGCACGTTCAGTTCGACGACATTCGCGAGCGACAGCGACGCTGCCATACTGTCATGGTGCGTGTAGAAGGTAATTGTGCCGGGTCGGTCGCTGACAACTACAGGCTCAACGGCGATGCGATCTCGCCATCCGTTAAGAGCAACGTGTTTGCGGAGCACCACGAGGGTCTCGGGAGATGGCTCGAACGCCACCACTTTCCCGCCCGTGCCTACTCGCAGCGCGGCGGCGAGTGAGAAGAGCCCTACATGCGCACCGATGTCGAACACGGTCATGTTCGGCCGGACGCTCGCCGCAAATGGCAGGTATATGTCTGGTTCGTAGCTGTGACGCTTTTCGTAACGCGAGCCGTATTCGTACGTGAGATCGAACGTGTCAGCGTTTACGGTTGCCGGAAATCCGGAGAACGCGGTTGCGAGGACGAACAGCATGTTCCAGACTGGCTCGATTCGGCGGAACCATGGTTCGATCGGTCTCATCACCCGCGAATGGCGGATGCGCGATAAAAACGTATGGAAGGCAACAAGCATATCGCCTGCTCTGGGTTCTTCAGCCCCTAGGACGCATCCCGTCGCGTAGCCACGCAATCGGCACGTTCTAGCCAGGCCGCTATCACCAGAAGTCTCGTCCCGAATCTCGGGCGGCTTGAGGCCTGGGCCCCCAGAGCCCGGGGATCTGCGCCACCCCAGTGGCGCGCATGAATTGCGGGCGGGAGCTTGCTAGGCGAGCAGCCCTCGACTGCGTACCCAAGCGGCGACATTGGCAAGCCCAGTCGCGAAAGAGGTCGCAGGATCGTATCCAAGGAGTGACCGTGCCTTATCGATATTCGCATACGTGCGCGGCACATCGCCAGGCTGGTCCGGCAGGCGTTCGATGCGCGCCTTGACTCCCAGAGCGTGCTCCAGCCCCTCGATCAGTCCAGTCAAGGTCACCGCACATCGGTTCCCGAGATTGATTACTTCGTATTCGCTCGCATCATACAGTATCGCGGCTCGAACGCCGGCGACGATGTCGTCGACGTACGTGTAGTCGCGCTCCGTATTCCCTGTTCCAAATACAGGAATCGTCCGATTTGCGAGCATGAGCTGCGTGAACTTGCGAATCGCGAGATCCGGTCGTTGCCGCGGGCCGTACACGGTAAAAAACCGCAGAGCGATAAAACGGATCCCGAAAAGCGACGCGTACACGTGGCCAAGGAGTTCGCCGCTCACCTTCGTACTGGCGTAGGGACTGATCGGAAGCAGTACGTGATCGGCCTCGCTCCACGGCACGCGCGGATTCACGCCATACACGCTGCTCGATGACGCGAAGACAAACTGACGCACGCCCCACTTGCGACACAACTCGAGGAGAATATGCGTTCCGCGCACGTTCACGTCCTGATAATCAAGAGGATGCTCGATCGATGGACGAACCCCCGCTTTCGCCGCCAGATGGACAACGACATCGAACCTCCCATCCAGCTCGCGATCAAGCGCTTCAGCGTCCCTGAGGTCGGCTTCGACGATGCGTAAACGACTGTTTAGCAGGTGCGGCGCCAGATTCGCCTCTTTTTCGCGCCGATCGTAGAAAGGGTCGAAGTTATCGACGACCGTAACTCGCCAGCCATCCGCCAGCAGCGAATCGACGACGTGGCTACCGATGAATCCCGCCCCTCCGGTTACGAGTGCATGTCCGGTATCTGTCAGCAGCTCCTCCAGCTCATCGGTCTTTCCTGTGGCTAAATCTCAATTTCACGGCTACGGTCGGCAAATGTACACCTGCGGGTGGTCTTATGGGGTGGTAACTTATCCCGCTATCCTTGGGGCGCCGTGCCGAAACTGTTAGACTGGCGGGCGCGATTCGACAAGGGGCCAGCCAACACGCAATATCCTAAAAAAACGGCGTGACTCAGCGACTCCGAATACTCGTCCTCTCGTGGAACTATCCCACCCCCGCTTCTCCGCAACGCGGATTGTGGGTGGAACGTATGTGCGACACGGTATCCGCCGAGGCTGACGTAAGCGTGATCGTGCCAACACCTTGGGTCCCACCTTTTCTCCCGATCAGTTCGCTGTCGCGTTTCCGTCGAATTCCAGAATCGGAACGGCGTGGCGACGTTGATGTCTATTTCCCGCGCGTCCCGGGGTCGATCGAATACCTGACGCATAAGTACGACTCCCAGCTCGCACTTCCACGAATCCTGGCGCTTGCGCGCAAGCTGCATCGGCAGCGGCCATTCGATCTGATTCATGCACACTTCATCTACCCGGATGGAGTTGTTGCCAGCCGCCTTGGAAGGGAGCTTGGAATACCGGTCATGACATCAGAGCACGCGCCGTGGCTGACGAATAGGCCCCGCATTGCAGCGATGATCGACACGGCACTCTCCGGAATCCAGCTTGTCACCGCTGTAAGTCAATTTCTACTCGACAAGATCGATCCATACGTGGCGGGCCGAGTTGAGACCGCGGTATTGCCGAACGTCGTTGACGATTCGGTCTTCTTTCCTTCGCCACGAACGCGTGATCCAAACGAATTGCTCTACGTTGGGCTCATCCGGAAATTCAAACGCGTTGATGTGTTGCTCAAAGCAGTGGCGGAGGTGCGATTAACGATGCCGGATCTACATTTGCGGATTCTTTCTGCCGGCGGTTTTAGCGCTTATGCCAGTGATCGTCGCGAAATCCTGGACCTGATCTCGTCACTCGGCCTGCACCACGCAGTTGAATTTATCAGCGGTGGAGCAGATCCGGCCGGGGTCGCTGAGGCAATGCGTAGATGCGCCTTCGTCGCGGTGTCATCGCGGAGATATGAAACGTTCTGTTCCGTTGCAGCAGAAGCTCTGGCGTGTGGCACACCGCTGATCATTACCCGATGCGGTGGACCGGAAGAATATGTGACTCTGGACGACGCGGTGGTTGCCGAGCCTGAAGATCCGTCGGCGTTCGCGGCGGCAATTCGGGAGGCGTTCAAACGTCGGGACTCGTTCGATTCCGAGGGTATCAGCGAGAGAATCGTGCGTCGATTCGGGCGAGTAGCGTGGCGGAAACGGGCGATGGCTACATATGAAAGCGTAGCTCGGCGGAATACCACGCGCGCCAAGATCTCACCTACTTCCTTAGAATGTCAGCTCCCCGAGTAACCGGCACGTCAACTACGACGGCCCGCCTCCCGGCGCTGGACGGCGTACGCGCAATCGCGGTACTCGGCGTGATCGCCAACCATTCCGGCCTCGTTGGCCTCGGCTGGGTGGGAGTCGACATATTCTTCGGGTTGTCCGGCTATCTGATCACTGGAATCCTGCTTGATGCCAGGCAAGCAGGCCCGTCAGCGCGCGAATACTTTGTACCGTTCTACATGCGTCGTGCATTACGGATCCTACCTCTTGCGTGGGCCGTGGCGATCTTCATGGCATTCGTGCGCGGCCAGTGGAGCGGGCTGGGCTGGTACATGGGATATCTCGTGAACTGGTTACCGCATAGCCCACCGCCAAGGGATCTCGGTCACTACTGGTCGCTTGCAGTGGAAGAGCAATTTTACATGATCTGGCCCGCCGTAGTCTTCTTCGCTTCACGCAAGACGCTGTTGCGTGTGTCGCTTGGGATTATCGCCTTTGACATACTGTGTCGTTTCGGATTTTCCATGTGGCCTCCGTCCTTCGCCACGGAACAATTTCTTGGCCTGGCGACCTTTGCACGCGCGGACACGCTCGTCGTTGGCGCATTGCTGGCTCAACACGAACGAAACCGTGGCTGGGGCAGGGAGGTCGGCTGGGCAGTGCCGATAGCCGTACTCAGCGTGATCGCGCTAGTGGCGATTCGCGCGCTCGAGAAGCGTGACACGGCTTTTCTTCTCACGTACAATCTGAAGTGGCCAGTTATTGCCGTAGGAGTGGGAGCAGGGCTGATATGGGTCCTCAATAATCCGCCCCGCGTCCTGCAATGGCCGTGGCTCGTCTGGCTCGGTCAAATCAGTTACGGCATCTATGTGATCCACTCATGTTTCGGACAGTGGCTACACGCACACTTCAGTTCATACATTGTAGTATTCGCACTGCAGACAGGAGTGACAATCCCGATGGCAGCTGCGAGCTGGTATTGGTTTGAATCACCGATCCTCAAACAGAAACGACGTTGGCCCATGGCTCGTCCAAGTCGTACGAAGCCGACTGCTGCATTACCAACAGCGATTCAGTGACGCCATGATAATCCCGACCGCGAGGAAATTGCGATGACGAGTCCGACACCAAACCCAAAGCACGGCGGCGCATCAAGCCAGCCCGAAGCTGATAAGGAGTTCTGGGCCACGCAGTGGGTAGCCAACACGTCGGCCGGTATCGAGGACCCAAATGCGCCAACTTGGGCAAACGACCGGGATCGCATGCTACTCGATTTCCTGCGACCATACCTGCCGACTACGGGGACTGTTGTGGAGATGGGATGCGGATCAGCACGCCTTCTGGCTCGCATAGGACTGGAACGCCCGCAGCTGAAACTACTCGGCGTCGATTACGAGGAGTCGGCGCTCGAGTTGGTTCAGGAGTCGTCACGCGCCTATCACGTGCCGATCGATGTTCGACTCGACGACGTTAACAATCTCAGCTTTCCAGACGCAAGCTTCGACATGGTGCTATCCGGTGGCTTGCTCGAGCATTTTCTTGATCCCACGCAGGCCCTGCGTGAGATGGTCCGAACTCTAAAGCCGGGCGGGACCTTCTATGCGTCGGTCGTACCACGTAAGTGGTTTTCGCTACATCGCCCATTGCACCGATGGCTTGGCCCGCAGGTACAACGCACCAGGTACAACGCGTACATGTATGCCAACTGGCTGAGAGAGGCCGGCATGGTGGATGTCGTGCCACTCACAAAGGGAGTTTATCCTCCGCTATTTCATCATCTGCCTCCCACCCCGCGTCGTGCGATCGAGCGTACGCTTCGGCCGCTGGACGGATCATGGCTGGCGGATCGCGTAGGCTATTTCTTCGTTGTCGCAGGTCGTAAGCCGCTGTGACCGATTGTGATGCATCAACGACTGTTTATCGCGTTGCGACTTCCCAGAGCGCTTGAATCGTACGTTCCGACGTTTGCCGCCAAGTCAATCGCCCAGCGCATGCTAGGCTTGAATCTTTCAAACGTTCGCGGAGAGCCTGATCAGTAGCCAACTTCACAATTGCGTCGCGAAGTAATCCCACCTCCGGCAGCGCCAGCACGAAACTAGCTTCGGCAAAACCTTCTTCGTGAAGGGTCGCATGCTCCACGGTTAGCACGGGGGCGCCGCACGCCATGGCCTCGAGGATCGTCGCCGATAGGCCCTCGTGAGTAGTGGGGAGAATAAACGATAGGGATGCTCCGTAAACCGCAGCCAGCGATTGTTGGTCTATGTGTGTCATGTACGTAACATGGTCGGATAGCCCGTTCTTGCGGATGTGCTCGTCGAGAGGGAAATCGGTTTTATTGGGACCAATGATCACCAGGCGTGTGCCTCGTTGCAACGCAGGACGCGCCTCGGCAAAGGCACGGAGCAACTCCCCGACATGCCTGCGCGGTGAGAGGTTGCCGACGAAGACAAAATACGGCTCAGCGAACCCGAGAGCGCGCGCAGCATCCTGCTTGATCGCGTCTCGGTCAGCGCGCCAACCGAATGGATCACCCACGCCCCAATAGATCACCCGTATCTTGGCTGGATCTACGCCGTAGTACTCGACAATCTCGTCACGCGTGGACGTGGAGTTTGCGAGCACCATGTCCGCGTGGTGGGCGCTGGCTTTGTACATCGCCGAAAAGCGATATCGGTACCACCACGGAGTCGGTTCGGCATTTGGCCCTTCGTATATACCGTGAATTCCTACCACTGACCGACCCGAAAACTTGAGCGGTATAGTATAGGATGCTCCAAAGAGCACATCGTCCTGTCTCGCAGCTCGACGTAATACGGAATTTTCCCACAGGATTGGAGAAAGCCGGCTCGGGAGCGACACGTGCTGGAGCAAGGGCGGCCGCTGCCAGGAATTCTCCGTTGGGCCTCGAGTGTAGCACCGCATCTCACTGAATGGCACGTCCATGTTGCCCCAGTGCCGCAATAGATGCTCAAGCCATCGAGCAGGTCCGGTGCGCGCTTGCACTAACCGCTTTCCATCGATGCCCAAACGCATGTACACGCTCCTCAAGTGAATGCGGGAGAATACGCTAAGAATCGTCCCGAGTTTATCAGAGACTCGGTTATTTGACTATTCCCACCGCAGCTGTTGCGGGCGGGCGTTCCTGAAATCGCTCTTGAAACTGTGCTTTCTGTTCCTCGGAAGGAAGATAAGCAGACTTGGAGTTCCGCGCGATGACGAGCGAGTTGAGCGTCGCCACGCCGGGTCAGCAATTGCCCGCGTTCTCGAGCATGTCTCCGAACGCACGGAAGACCTTGTGCATCTGGATCTGCTTGTACGGAAATACGTCGCCGCAATCCATGGCGTGGACGATCATTCCGGTTCCGGCCTCGAACAGCAGCAGACGCCCATCGCGCGTCTCCGCGCAATCGATCGCGAAGTAATCAAGTCCGATCAACTGCGCAACGGTCCTCAGCGCAACGCGGTGCCGCGCGGCGAAATCGTCGTCGAACCCTTCCATGCAGAGGGCCTCCTCCGCGCGCCGTTCCGCGCGCTTCGTGGAGATGCATCTGATAGTTGTGCACTCAAGGACGAACTCGGAATCCTGAATCGCTATGTTGACGTTGAGCAGGTGCGCTTCGACGGAAAGCTGGCATTCCACGTGGATGTCCCTGCTTCCTTGATGGACGCCACCGTTCCGAGCTTTCTGCTACAGCCTCTAGTCGAGAATGCGATCCGGCACGGTCGCGCTACCTCGGACGGAGCAGCAAAGCTCGGCGTTCGAGCCGAACAAACCGATGATGGGCTAACTATCTCAGTATGGGATGATGGAATGATGAATGCCGCCGCGTCCGAATCCTCCGGCGGCGTCGGACTCAAGAATGTCCGTGAACGGTTGCTCCAGCTCTACGGAGTGGAACGGTCTTTCGAGATCGGTCGCACGCCGAGACGACTGTCGCACGAATCTCGATCCCGATCCGGTTCGCGGGCGCAGCGGGTTGATCCGGGTTGATGGGGGTTGATGGGGATTTTCGGACCCAGCGAACTGATTTGCGACAATCGACCCGCGACTTCTCAGGCCGGTCGGCACTGAAGCGTCAGGGTGAAGATTGAGCCGACGCCCACTTCGCTCGAAGCCGCCAGATCGCCCCCCATACCGCGCGCAAGATCCCGGCTGATGGCGAGCCCAAGCCCTGCGCCCTGACCTACGCGACTGTGGCTTGCATCCATCTGAGTGAAAGGCTCGAAGATCCATTCCAGCTTTTGCGACGGAATGCCGTCGCCAGTGTCGCCGACGCGCACTTCGACTCGCGGGCAACCCGCAGAATCGGTGCGTTCTCGCGCTTCAATCCATATGGAACCGCCCGACGGCGTGAACTTGACAGAGTTGGATAGAAGGTTCAACAGAATCTGTTGCAACCGCTCGCGATCTGCGTACACCGGTGGTAATTGTGCAGCGTTACGAATCTCCAACGACAGCGACTTTGCTGTGATTTGTGGCTCAATCATCGGCGCAAGGTCCGCAAGCGTGTCGGCGAGCGGCACGACGGACATGATGTATCCGATCGCCCCGGCTTCGAGACGCGAAAGATTGAGAATGTCGTTGATGAGCCGAAGCAGATGACGTTGGCTACGCACGACCCGGTCGAGTGCGTCGCTCTGTGCCTCAGTTACCGGTCCGTGAATTCCCATCGCGATCAGCTCTGCGTAGCCGCCGATTGCATTCAGCGGTGTGCGCAGTTCGTGACTCATCGTCGCTAGAAAATCCCCCTTCGTACGATTAGCCGCCTCGGCGGCCTCGCGCGCCTGCACAAGTTCAGCGTTGCTGGCGTGAAGCTCCGTCGCCTGCAGCTCCAGCTCTATTGCCTGCGCTTCCAGCTCGTCAGCCTGATCGTGCAGCTGCTCGTTCGCAAGCTCGAGCTGCGAGGCATGCCGCGCAAGTTCGGTGTTGGTACGCTCGACCTCCATGCGCGCTGCCTGCGCTGAGCGCAGCGCGTTTTCGAGCTGCTGCCTCGTCCGCTCCAGAGTGGCTGCTATGACGCGGCTCCTCTCAACAGCATTGTTCGCGGTTCGCGTGTGCAACGTCGCGAGCTGCAGCTTCCGCTCACCCTTCAACACGCTGACGAGAAGCGGCGTGAGCCGCAACAGCGTGCCAACATCGCCCGATGGCGACACACTGCCCAGGAAGACCAGCACGTAGTCCGGATGATCCGAATATCCTACGGTTGGAACCGATTCTGACCCGGAATCGAACGGAAGCATCCCGACACACTTGCCGAGCTTCTCCGTCTCCGTCAGAAATGATCGCCACGCGCGGCCGTTCGGCAGTGTCTGCCTGAAACCAGGCGCCGAGAGGAAGACTCCCAGTTCCTCGTCGCAGATGAAGACAAGGAGTGCGTCGGCACCGAACAACCTTGCCAGAGCCGCCGCGCGCCGAGTGCGATCCCCACTCTGCGCCAGAGCGGATACGAGACTTACCAGTTCATCAGTCACGACGCGTAGTTCGGTCGGGGCACTTCAACTCCGCCAACAGGCTCAATCGGGAAATACGCAGACTACGGCAGTACAATTGTGGAAGCCGCTGAACTGCCCTTCCGACCGCACAATCTGACCGTAGGTGTTGTAACCGGCGAACTGAACCGACCCCAGTTCCTTCGACACTTCGTCCAGTTCCTTGCCGAATTCATTTCCGAGCCTGAGTCGCGTCGCCACACAATCGAAGAAAAGCGCGGCCTTCGGCGTTGCACCGCCCTTGGTCACCTGCTGTACCGCGTCACGTGTTGCAGCTCCGGCCGCTTCCGCAGCTGATGCCGCGCTCGTCGTCATTACGCTAGCCGTGGTTCCGACGGGAACCTCTGCAGCGAATACCACCGAGCCTCCCCCGGCGATCCCCAGCGGTACGCGCAGCTTGTGGCCCGCCTCGGTCTCGACCCCCACAACATTGTGAAGAAAAAACGGCAGCGGATCGTTGTGATCGAAATTCTGGTTCGTTGCCGCAGCATGGTCGTCGAATGCTTCCAGAGCCGGCGCCACATTCATGCTGAAAACGCGCGCGTCCTCGCTCTCCGTGACGCGCAGCCGCGAGGAGGCAACTGACCAACCGTGGCGGGCGCCGATTCCGATCGGCTTGTTTGATAGTATCTCGAGCGCGACGGCCGCGTTCGTGTATGCTTTGTCGTTGAGGAAGACGTGCGTCTGCTTGAAGTGTCCATTGTCGCCCGCACCACCACCCACGAACTGATACATGCCGCCAGTTGCAACAGTGAGCTCGTCGACCAGATCCTCGGCATGGCCGGCTAGCGCGTCAACAAATACCAGCGCCGTGCGATAATGGAACTCGGAGGTGTCCAGCCCCCTGAAGCCGCGCACGAGCTCTCGTGCCGCGTTGCCCCGGTCAGCGGTGAGCTCAGGTGCGACAGAGCCATTGAACTTCATGTCCGGAGCGCGGAGTGCCATCACGGATGTCCTGTCCGTTCCAGCGCTGTCACCCGTAAATTCACCAGCGGACGAACAGCCGACGATCACGGAAGCACCCGACTCCTTTCGGAGCGCTTCCAGCAAAGCTTCGTAGTCGTTGTCCGAGGAAGCGAAGACGACCACTGCATCCGGCGCGGCACCATTCATCCCTTCTCTAATGTGCCCAGCAAGGGCGAGGCCGGCTTGCCGGCCCTTGAGGCCGGTCGATGCTGTCGCTACGTCTGTCATGATTCTTACCTGAAGATCAGAGTAGGGTCGAAATGTCAATTCGACGACACGGTGCAAGAAATCCGCCGAACCAATCGTACCGAATTTTAGAATCCCAACGTCAGGCTCAGCACTCCACCCAGTCAGCGCCGGCACGGCCCACGGTGTAAGTGCGCGGGTCAAAGACATCGATGAGAAGCATACCAGCAGCGTCGAGCGCGCGGTTTACAGAGGCACCGGTCAGAATCGAACTGACGAATAGGAGATTTGCAGTCTCCCGCCTTACCACTTGGCCACGGTGCCGAGTGCCGCCATTGCCTGCCTGACGACCAGTCTCCAAACCTAACCGCCTGGCCCGCCGCTTCCCACCCCGTCAGCAGGGCTGAATACCGACCTTCGACGGGAAGACGCCTTGCCAGCGCCTACTCCGCCATCAGTTCTCGAAGCATTGCCAGGTTTAGCGCGTGGCCGCCCTTGAAGGCCCGCATCAGAAAGGGGACATCGCTGCCTTCCAGGATGGCGCGTTGCTCCTCAATTGCGTCTTCGCCGATGAACCGGTCCCGGGTCCCATAAACCATGTCGATGTGCAGATCCGGTCTTCGTTCGCCGAGGGCCCTCACGTTGACATCCTGAGGAATCGCGTGCGCCCATGGCACGAGGTGGTCGACCACGGCCGATCCTCTTGCGGCCCACCGCGACACCGCCGGGCCGCCCTGGGAGAAGCCGAGTGCGTGCACCCGGATCTGCTGCCGGGTGACACCATGCGCTGCTAGCTGCCCAACAACCAGCTCGTAAAGCTTATCCAGATAGTTGACGATGTCGGATATCTCCGCGTCCCGATCCTCCCGGGTCATCCACAGGGCGCCGACCTTGCTCGCACCAGTGTGACCCGGCCTGGTATCCAGATAGAACCGCGACAGGCCTTCTGGCACCAGTATCAATCGGGAATCGTCATCGAGGCTCTGAAAGGGGACCGCAAAATCCACTGCCAGTTGACTGAAGCCGTGGCAGACAATCCAGACGTCTCTTATGAGGTTGGTGAAGGTTCCGATCTGGTAGTACCGGGCGGTCCTGGTAACGGGGATATGCAGGGGTGTCAGCTCTAACATGGCAGATTCTGGGTTAGGCCCAATAATAGCATCGCAGGACACGGGTCGGTCGGTTCCCGGTCCCATTGTATCAAACGCGGCGCCGAAGTAGCACATTTCGGCTCTTTCACTTTCGACTACAAGTGTCACTTCGTCTCAAGCTAACCGCCGCCCTCGGCGTAGCCCTCGTGATTTTACTGGTGGGCGGCGCCTCGCTTTATGCCATTCTGGAATCTGCCAAAGCTGCGGAGGCTGTCCAGCGCTCGGAATCTGTCCGCGTACAGCTCGACCGCGCGATGGCCACGATCGTGGACGCGGAGACGGGGCAGCGGGGGTACATCCTGACCCAGGATACCAGTTATCTGAGGCCGTACAATTCCGCGCGAACCGACATGGATCATGAACTCGCAATCATTCGCGAGATCTCGGCCAGTAACCCAGCTCGACGGGCGCGGATCGATTCGCTGTCACGCGTCGCCGACGCGAAGCTGGTCGAGATGAACGAGACGATCGTCCTGGCGCAGGAAGGGAAGCACGACTCAGCACTCAAAGTCGTGATTTCAGGCCGCGGTGCTCGCCTGACTGACAGCGCGCGTCAGCTCATCTCCGAGATGAAGGACACCCAGGCAGCGCTCCTCCAGACCCGTACGAACATCTACGACAGTCGGAAGCGTGCGGTAGTACTGATTGTCGTTCTCGGAAGCTTGCTCGCGGCGGCACTTTCTGTGATCACGATGCTTTGGCTCCGGTCTGGCGTTAAAGCTCTTGAAGACGCAAAGGATACGATTGAAGTGCAATCAGAGAAGCTTTCCAAGGAACTCGAAAATTCACAGTTGCTCAGCGAGAAACTCGTCGCGACCAACGACGGGCTTCACCGCGCGAATACAGCGGTTGAAGGCGCGCTCATGCGGGTCGAGCAATTGCTCCAGTCCACCGAAGAAGGGATCTACGGCATGGATGAAGCAGGCAAGTGCACTTTCATCAATAAAGCCGGTGCGCGCATGATGGGATACGATCGCGGTGCTCTGCTCGGAAAGGACATGCACGCAACGCTGCATCACAGTCGACCGGATGGCTCAGCATACGCCGCCGATGAATGTCCCATCCATGTCGCCACGGAAACCGGCGTACCGGCACGGGTATCCGACGATGTTTTCTGGACAGCGGATGGACGATCCATTCCGGTCGAGTTTACGGTTTCTCCCATTCAATCGGGCGGACGAACGGTCGGCGCCGTCATCGCCTTCAGTGACATCACCGCCCGCAAGCGCGCCGACCGCGAGCGGGATCGGTTGATCTCAGCGCTGGCGAGAAGCAATCTGGAACTCGACCAATTTGCGTACGTCGCGTCACACGATTTGAAGGCTCCATTGAGAGGCATCGCAAATCTTTCCCAGTGGATCGAGGAGGATCTTGGCGATTCCGCACCGCCTGATGTCGTCGAGAAGATGACTCTGGTTCGCGGTCGTGTTCAGCGTCTCGAGGCTTTGATCGACGGAATACTTCAGTACTCGCGGGTGGGTCGTGTCCAATCGCAAATCGAAACGCTCGACGTTGGCGTGCTTCTAAAGGACATTGTGGAGCTGCTCGCACCACCACCGGAAATGACGATCGTAATCGAAACACCGATGCCGGTGATTACTACCGAGCGAACTCCGCTGCAGCAGGTATTCATGAACCTCATCAGCAACGCCATCAAGTACAACGGGCGGCCCGGGGCAACGGTGCGAATCTCGGCGAAGGATAGGGGCGACAAATACGCTTTCAGCATAGCGGATAATGGCCCTGGTATCGAACCCCAATATCACGAGCGCATATTTGGAATCTTCCAGACCCTCGAATCCCGCGATCGAGTAGAGGGAACGGGCATCGGGCTATCCGTGGTGAAGAAGACGGTTGAACTGCACGGCGGATCCATCACACTCGAATCCGCTCTCGAAAAGGGAGCGACCTTCACATTCGAATGGCCAAAGGCGGCCGAGGAGAACGCAGGAGAATGAACGCTGAAAGAACCATGCATCTCGTCCTCGTTGAGGATGACGACATCGACGTCATGAACGTGCGACGTGCACTGGAGCGCGCACATGTGACCAATCCACTGTTTGTAGCGCACAATGGACTCGAGGCGCTGGAATTGCTCCGGAGCGACAAGGTCCCGAGGGACCGCAGGCTGGTCCTGCTCGATCTCAACATGCCAAAGATGAACGGGATCGAATTCCTCAGGGCGCTTCGCAGCGATCCCGAGCTGAAAGGCACTCCAGTCGTAGTTCTCACAACGTCGGACGATGACAGGGATAAGGTGCAGGCGTACGACCTCAACGTCGCCGGATATTTGCTCAAGCCAGTCACATTTGTGAATTTCGTCGACGTGATGGCGGCGCTCAACAAGTACTGGGCCCTCGTAGAGATGCCCGACGCGCGCTGATTCCACACCACAATTCCACGACAAACCCGCGATAACCCCGCGCAATCCGATGCCAGGAAACGGCCAGCCACTTTCGCTACTAATTGTAGACGACGACCAGATCGATCGACTCGCCATTCGTCGGGCGCTCGCGAAATCGGGGCTCGGCGAGATTGTCGTTGTCGAGGCCGAGCGAGCGGTTGACGGATTCGCGCAGATAACAGGTACGGTGTTCGACTGCGCTTTCTTCGATTTTCGCCTTCCGGATAGTGATGGGGTGGCATTGCTTCGCAACGTTCGCGACGCCGGCGTAAAAACGCCGGTAATCGTTCTAACCGGGTTCGGCGACGAACAGACAGTGCTCGATGCGATGAAGGCCGGCGCAACCGACTATGTCCCAAAGGCCAGCGTTTCACCTGAGCGAATAGGCCAGGTGGTACGATCGGCAATTCGGCTTGGCAATGCAGAACGACAGGCTGCAGCGGCGCGCGCAGCTCAGGAACGCTATGCAAATCAGCTACGCGGTCTCGCCGACGCGGCGGTTGCCGTTAACGACGCTGAGAACATTGGGCGACTGCTCCATGCTGCATCGATGCATGCGTGCCTGATTACGGGTGCACCGGCAGCGTGGGTAAGGCTATCAGAAGCGGTGACTACAGAACTTGCGCACGAAGACGACGCACAGGGCTGGTTTTCCACGGAAGGTGACGCTCCCTTCGAGATATCAACACCGATGAACGTTCCGCTGCCTGGACGGAACGGCAATTCGATCGGCGAGATTGTGCTCGACGTGTGGGCTCATCGCGGGACTGACGGCGGAGTTCTCGGACAACTGGCGCGACTCGTCGCCGGCGCTCTCGAAAATGCCAGACTCTATCGTGCGGCGCAGCGCGCTGCACAGGCGCGCGACGACGTGCTTGCAATCGTTTCGCATGACATGCGAAATCCACTGCACACAATCGCTCTCAGCTCGTCATATCTCGCCGAAGTTTTTCTTAACGATCTGCCAGATGCTGCACTGCAACAGACGCAGATCATAAAGCGAGCAGTCGATCGTGCGAACCGGTTGATTCAGGATCTGCTTGACGTATCCAGGATCGAAGCTGGTGGCTTCTCGATCAACGCGGAACGAGTCTCACCATCCATGCTCATCAGCGAGGCATCGGATGCGATGAGCAGTACTGCGACCGCTGCTCAAGTAACATTGACCTGTCACGCGGACGGCGACCTGCCAGACGTCATGGCCGATCGCGAGCGCATGCAACAGGTGTTCGGTAATCTCATTGGCAATGCGATCAAGTTCACACCAGTGGGAGGCACTGTCGAAGTCACGGCAGTAGCATGCGATCCATTCAGTGTGCAGTTCGCTGTCCGCGACAGTGGTCAGGGAATCAGTGAAGAAAATCTGCCCCATGTGTTCGACCGTTTCTGGCAGGCACGCAACACGACTCGGACCGGTGCCGGTCTTGGCCTTGCGATTGCAAAGGGAATCATCGAGGCGCATGCTGGATCTATCTCGGCGACCAGCATAGTCGCGCATGGAACCGAGATGGCTTTTGCCCTCCCTGTAGCGTAACTGCCCGGGTCGCTCAGGCAGACTCTCGTGCCGACGACGTTGGTTTACTGTCGATCGCGCGCCGGACGCTCTGCAGCAGTGCATCGAGCGTGAATGGTTTGTCGATGAACAGACACCTGTCCGGAGCGACCTGCGGGTCATTCGACGCATGATCAGCGTACCCGGACATCAGCAGAACCGCCAGGTCGGGTTCGCGCTCATGGACCAACGAGACCAGTTCCCTGCCATTCATTCCAGGCATAACCATATCAGTCAACAGAAGATCGATACCGTGCGCGTGACTCGTGTGGATCGCGAGTCCCTCCTTTCCGTCTGAGGCATCCAGCACGTTATATCCCGCACGCTCTAGCAGGCGTCGTGTAGTCACGCGTACGGCAGGGTCATCTTCCACGATCAGGATCGTCTCGGCACCGCGTCCGTCTCGAGTGAGATCGGACTCCATATCCGGCGTGTCGATGCTGGTCTTCAGGCGCGGCAGCCATACAGTGACCGTCGTTCCTGAACCAGGCCTGCTTACGACGGTCATGCGGCCACCAGACTGCGCAACTATCCCATGCGCAATTGAAAGGCCGAGGCCACTTCCCTCGCCGCGCGTTTTTGTCGTGAAGAACGGCTCAAAGATACGGGCTTGCACTTCGCTCGTCATGCCATGCCCGTTGTCGCTCACACTCAGCGTTACATAATCTTCTTGCGCACCATCGACTCGATATTCGCCGGTCACGCCGAGCCTGGCGTCGCGCGTTTCGATCGTAATCGTCCCGGTGTCCAGCATCGCATCCCGCGCATTCAGGATGAGATTCATAAGCACCTGTTCGACTTGTCCAGGATCTGCATTGACTGTACCGAGCAAGGGATCGAGTCGGATTACCAACTCGACATTCGGCGTGAGAACACGCCGAAGCATCTGCTCCATTGACGTCACGAGCGGGTTCAGATCAATTACTCTCGGTCGCAATATCTGCTGACGACTGAATGCGAGCAGATGATGGGTGAGTTCACCGGCCCGATCGGCTGCTGAGAGTATCTCGGCCACATCAGCCCGAATTGGCGAATCGGGCGGCAGATCTGACAGCACCATGCCTGCGTAACCCGTCACAACGGTCAGCAAGTTGTTGAAGTCATGCGCGACACCGCCAGCAAGCTGGCCAACTGCGTCCATTTTTTGAGCGTGACGGACCTGCGCTTCCAGCTTCGCCCGATCGGAAACGTCTGCAGCTAACAATACGAACCCTGATGGTTCGAGCCACGCGTCTCGAATCACGCCGACCGACAGACTCAAATCGACAGGAGAGCCGTCCTTTCGCACACGCTGAGCAAACACGTCGATGTACGTCCCATCGCGGAGCGCCTTTTCGCGAATCCGACTCACATCCTGGATCATTGATGGTGTTGCCAACGGGTAGTGCTTGCCGATCACCTCTGCGGCTGTCCAGCCGAACAGCCGCTCAGCCGCACCATTCCATTGTATCACGCGATTCTCCAGATCGGTCGCGACTATCGCAAGCGGAGAACTATCGAACAGCGCACGAATCAGCTCGTTGGAATCTCGAAGAGCTGTTGCTGCGAGTCTCGCTTCGGTCACATCCTTGGCGAGCACGAGGCGTGTCTTTCGACCGCTCAATTCCAACTCATGGATTGATAAATCAACTTCGATAACGGTGCCGTCTTTCTTCCGATGCCGAACGCCCTGGACGTTCAGCAAACCCGCGCGCTGAGATTCGACTCTTCCCCGGACACCTGGCACGTCGTTCTCCGGACGGATATCGAATATCGTCATTTCGGAAAACTCGTCACGGGAGTAACCGTAATGCGATACCGCAGCAGCGTTGACTGCCACAAATCGATATGTGTCTGCATCAAAGGCCCACATTGGGAGCGGATTTCCCTGGAAGAGCATGCGGTAGTCTTCTTCAGATGCGCGCAGAGCGCTTTCCGCCTTCTTTCGGTCTTCTATGTCGCGGCTGACGGTGACAAGCTCAGTCACCTTGTTCCAAACGGGATCGCGCACCGCACGACCGGCCGTCTCCAGCCAAACGTAGTGCCCATCCGCGTGGCGCAATCGATGCTCGGCGCGCGACACGCCGTTTGTCGTGCGGAGCACTTCAAGAATGTCATCCATCGTAGTCGGATCATCCTCGTGAAAGAACTCCGATGGGTAGTGGCCCTCAATCTGGCGTGGCTGGTACCCGAGGATCGCGGACACCGCTGGAGATATGTAGAGAATCCGGCCGTCTGGCGCGTGTCGCGCAATGACATCGGTAGCGTTGTCAGCCAATAGCCGGTAGCGGAGTTCAGACTCTGCCACTTCGACGAGTTCCTGCTCTCGCGTCGTCTGCCGCCGCGCGATTACAACGACCGCGATCATGAATATCACTGCTGCGGCAGTCGAAGCTTCGGTGCTCAGCCGACCGTTGATACCTTCAAATACAGAGTTCAGCGGTTCGATTCGCAGCAATGCCCACGGCACTCCCGCTATCCTTGAACTGAACTCGGCGTTCGAGCCTTGGAGTCGCACCGAGGAATCGGGGCTCGGCGCGTAAGCTGCGCGCGCAAATGCGGGAGCCCGATCTTTCCGCCACGCGCCAGATTCCCTTCCTCTTGACTGCTTGGGAGTGAGCGCGAACGCAGTAACAGAATCCGACGATCCGACGACCAGCGAAGTCGTATTGGCCGATTGGCCGCCCAACGAAGCGAGCTCGTCCAGCAGTGTCGATGCGTTCGCCACGAGAATTACCGACCCAATGACAGTTGGAGCCGAGAAGTCCCGGCCAACCGGCGTCGGAAGTTCGACTCTCCGGGCGAATGCTATCGATACGACAGTGGAATCAACGTACGGGTTCGACACCGAGCCCGAGTCACCCGTGAGCGCTGCTCGTGCAACCCGTTGTACAACGGCCGGTGGAGGTCCACGTGATGTGCTGCCTGTCACCCGCCCACTGGCGTCCAGCAACCAGATAGCACTGTAAGCGTGTAGCTGATTCATCCCGCTAAGGCTCTGCTCGAGTGATCTCGACAGCTCTGCAGTTGTGATCGGGGCTTTACCGAGGCCCGGTGGCTGGCCGAAGATATCGGGCGTGCGGGCGGCGGCAGTCGCCAGAAGTTTCGTCTCACCCTGCCTCGCAGCTAACCATGCGTTGGCGCTGGTGCCGCTCAGTCTTGCGTCGATGGAGGAGTGCGATGCCCAGCTCTCAAGCGCAGCCCTCCGCAAGACTTCGCGCCGAACCACGACGGCCGACACAAAGACCAGAGCACCCAGCACGATTATCGCTGTGGAACTCCGGTGGACTCCCCGCAGTGCTTCGACTATTCGTGGCTGGTCGTCAAGCATACCAGTCCCCGAAATACGGGTGCATTGCAACGGCGCCGCCTCGTGATCTCTTCATGACTTGGGCACACTTCGAATTGAAGTCTCGGTCAAGTTCCCTCCAAGATCAAGTCAGATCATCGTCGTCCATGCGGAGGGCCGCTCGGTCATGAACGATCCTCCACCCTCACGCGGTACTCTCAGTCGATGATAAATTCCGGAATGATGCTTAATCAGCTGTCCACAGACATGTTCGTGCCGGGCGTGTCAGTCGTCGAGAAGATAATCCGGTCGGTTATCGTTTACGGCTTCCTGATCCTGCTGCTCAGGGTTGCAGGCAAGCGGACGCTGGCGCAACTCACCTCGTTTGACCTTGTAGTCCTGTTGTTGTTATCGAACACCGTTCAGAACGCAATAATCGGCAACGACAACTCCCTCGCTGGCGGACTTCTGGGTGCGGTCGTCCTGATCGCGGCGAACTACGTGGTTGTACGGATTCTGTACAAGCACAAGAGGGCTGACAGGGCCATCGAAGGGAGCTCGTCCGTTCTGGTGCACCACGGGAAGTTTCTTGACGCAAACATGAAGCATCAGCTCATCACCAACGCCGAGCTCGAACGCGCCGCAAGAAAACAGGGTATCTCCAAGCTTGCGGACGTTCGGGTCGCTCGGCTCGAAGCCGGCGGCGTACTCACATTTGAACTCGAAAGCCCAACGGAGCAAGAACGACATCTGGCGGACCTCATCACAAGGCTCGAACGGATTGAAGGTATGCTGGAGCGACTGGAAGCGTCCGGTCACAATGAGGAAGCGGATGCGTAACATGGGACGGAATTGAGAATCTGGCGCGGGCGCCACGCAGAGCCTCTCGTGATCATTTGGGTGGTCGCAGTAGTGCTGATTGGCGGGCTATACAAGATCGGGAATATTCAACCGGCGCTCACTGCGCTTTTCAAGCCAGTTTATTTCGTTGTCCTGGCCGCGGTGCTGCTGGTGACATGGAGATGGTTCCGCACTCGCGCAGGAGGAAAGCAACATGAGCGCCGACACGGCGATCGGCGGCGATCGGACCGCCGCGGCGAGGAATAGTCGGACCTCGCCGACGGCACGTCAAATCTCAGAGATCAGGCAGCAGCAGCGTCCCTGACACCAGAGAGCTGCTCATTCACCCACGTCAGTGACTTGGTGTACAGCCACGCCATCTGCATAGGTAAAACACCCAGCGACGAAGCCAGCACGTCCACCTGATCCCACTCGCCGCGCTGATACGCGTCGGCAAGCAGCAGAGGCTCTGCATATGGCCCGCTACCCTCCATAACAGCCTGTCGTATCTCGTCCGACACACTGACTCTACCAAGCACGTCGCACATCGGAACGCGCAGGAGAACGTCCAGCATCGAGAACAGACCAGTCATGAACAATGCCTGCGGGTGTCGTACCTGTGGACTCGATTCCGCGATAAGTTCACAGAGGCGCGCACGTAGCAGCGCCGCGTACACAAGTTGATCGTTCACGTCATTCCCAGTCACCATCGACGAGACCATCAACAGCGCAAGCCAGCGATAAAGCATCTGACGACCAACCATGCGAATCGCGTAGCCGATGGAATCGATTCCCCGGCCGCCGATCGACGCGGAGTTCACGATGCGAAGCAGCTTGTACGTAAGCGTTGGGTCGGAACGGAATCCGCTCTCAACTGCTGCATCGGGCGTCTCATGATCGCGGAGCATGTTGAGCAACCGCAACATGGCCGTCTGGCCGACTTCAATCTCCTTTCGAGTAATCAGTTCGGGACGGCGGTAGAAGTAGCCCTGGAAGAGATCGAAGCCCAGCTTCATGCACTCCTTGTGCATTTCCATCGTCTCAACCCGCTCGGCGAGGACCTGAACCTTGAATCGACGCAGTCGCTGCAGTACAGTTCTCAGCTCCTCAGGCTTCTTGTGAAGGACATCGAGCTTGACTATCGAGACAGTTCCCAGCAGGGCATCGAATCCCGAGTCGTCGACGTAGTCGTCCAGTGCGAGGTGATAGCCGCGTTGCGCCAACCGGCGACATGCTGTAACGACGGCTTCGTCGTTACCTACAGTTTCGAGGACTTCGATAACGACCTTGGCTGGGGGCAATAGCTCCACCTGGCCATCAAGCAGGAATTCGCGCGTGCAGTTTACATACGCTCGATGCCCATCAGTGAGATCGTCCAGCCCGATGTCGAGGAACGAATGGATCACCGTATCAGTACACATTGCATCTGCAGCCGCGCCGTCGGCAATTGTAGACAGCGCGGTGTTGCGATACAACAGCTCGTACCCGGAGAGGCTGTCGTGTCGATCGAAGATTGGTTGGCGTGCTACAAAGACGTCAATCATTACGTGACAAGAGTGATACTCCCGTGAATTTTCTCGGCCCGGTCATTACGAACGGCGCAGAACCGGCGCGCCGCATACATTGAGAACCAGAGTGGATTCGCAATCTGCAGGACCGGTGGACAAGGTTCTTCGAGCGATAATCAAGAGGACCAGGAGCCTGACTACAGCCCTGGGCCTGGTTCTAATTATCGGCTTCGTGGTCGCCGCAGCTACAGCCTGGCTCTTTACCGAGCTTGCTGAAACCGTCCAGGCCGGCGCCACCCTGACGCTGGACACCTCGGTTCTCCAGTGGATGGGGGTCCACCAATCCCATCTGGCGACCACCGCTGCCCTTGAGATAACGGCGCTGGGAACCGGAACGGTTGTGATAATGATGACGCTTGTTGCCGGGATGTTTCTCTGGCTCACTGGGCAGCGCCGACCGGCGGCCCTTCTCACCGTCGCCACCATCGGCGGACTGGCTCTGAACCTCATCCTGAAACTGCACTACCACCGCCCGCGGCCGCAGGTCTTTGCATGGGGTGCCAACGCGGTCAGTAGCTCCTTCCCGTCAGGCCACGCGATGAACGCGGTAATCGTCTATGGTACGATCGCATATCTCGCGGCGCGACTAACCTCGCGGCTGGCCGCCCGTGTGATCACCCAAGTCCTTGCCGTGATTGTAGTTGTGGCGATCTGCACCAGCCGTCTCTACCTCGGCGTCCACTATCCGTCAGACGTGTTAGGCGGGGTCATTATCGGAGCCGCATGGGCAATTTTCTGCATGGCTACACTTGAATCGGCGCAACGCTTACGCAAATACTACGGGCCGAATCTGGCTGTCAATGAACAGCCAGACAGGCGTGCCACAGAGTAGCCCGAACGGTCGTTCGGCGGCTACCTACCTTCTCCCGTGAATACAATCGGGCCCGTCGGACTGGGCATACCGCCCATGGGCTCTTCGGTCACTGCAATCCGCCGAAGCGTGCCGGGTTCCATCGGATGCTTGGTCGCCATCACGGCTGCACCGCTGGAGTCAGGCATGAAGGTGCCAGCCGATATGGGAGAGGCAACGCCTCGTGCTATCAACCACACCTGATAGGTTTTCCCGGCAGGTGGCTGCTTGACGTGTGACGCGTACATGATGAACATCTGGGATTTCTGATCCCAGAACATTCGAGCCATCGGGTCGACCGATTTATAGCCGACAAGATCGATCACGCGTGTACGCATCCCGGTCAGGGCAGTAATCAGACTGTCCTTTTGCGCCACCGATGCCTGGAGCGAGGCGACTCGCAATTCAAGAACAGAATCGCGTGACGCGGCCACTCTTTCCGAGCCCCGCGTCAGCGACGATCGTGATATCCAGGTGTAGGCACCGATCGCAGCGATCACGAATACCGCGGCGATTGCGAGCATCCCGGCGACTCGCTGAAAGCTCCCTCGCGAAGGCGGCTCGAATGGGACAAAATGGGTGAGGGATCGTTTCGGCGCCGATGGCCGGGATCCGGTCGGCGCTGCCGAGGACGCAGTGTGAGGGTTCGATAAAGGCGTGCGCCGTGCTGCGCTCCCTCTTTGGAGCGCTGCAGTCGCACCTCGGTCAGTCTCACCAAGGGCTGCGGCAGGACGTCCCAACTGCGTTGCCGCGGCCCGTGCAACCAGTCTTGAACGAATCCCAGCCGAGCGACCGCGGTTCATCGGTCTCAGAGGAGCCAGTCGCGCGAGCTCAGCAGCGACGTTCTCCATCGCAGCTAGTTCCGCCGACAGCGCTGGATCGGTTGCCGCGGCAGAATAAAGCTCGGAATCGTCTGTGCCATCGAGCGCGCCGAGCGCTGCACCAGCGACGTCGAAGCGCGACTCCGCGTCGGCGGCGGGTGTGGCATCTGACGGCCGCGTCACGAGCTCGTCCGAGGATTGCGACGACTCGTTTGGCTCCGACAGCCCGTTTTTCAACTCTTCGTCGCTCATGCCCTGCTCTCTCTCAAACCGATCAATTTGTCGCGCAACTTCTGCATGCCGAGCCGCATTCTCGTCTTGATGGTTCCAAGGGGTTCGCCAAGGAACTCGGCGATCTCGGACTGACTCAAACCACGAAAATACGCGAGCTCCAGGGCGAGACGTTGTTCCTCTGGCAGGTCGACGAGAGCGGCGTAAACCAGTTGCCTCCGCTCCGCGCCTTCGGCGTCCTGTGCCGGGTCGGAGCCAGGATCGCGAATGATGCTCAGATCGGCTGCAACTTCTTCTGGATTGCGCTTGCGGCTGCGCAGACGGTCGAGGGCGCGGCTCCGGCCGATGGTCAGCAGCCAGCTTCTGACCGTTCCGCGGGACGGATCATACGAAGACGCGCGCTGCCACACTTGCCAGAAACTTTCCTCCACGACGTCCTCCGCGCCATCGGCGTCTTTGAGGAGGTGAGCCACCAGCGAATAGACCGACTGTGACCACCTGTCGTACAGAGTGGCAAGTGCCGATTCGTCGCCTTCCGCGATTCGTCTCACGACAGCTACATCGTCGAGAGGAGCAACGGTCGGTGGTTTCGTGGAATACGCCTGATCCTGGCGCGCCGGATTCATTATCGGGAGAATCTAAGACTTGGCCGCCCTCTCGGCCATGTGACGATAGTTACGGGAAACGGCCGAATGGCGTCTTTGCGGTAGGACACTGCGGACCGACAAGACGAAGCGGTGCTCTCAATATCCGGAGATCTGGCATGGCAAAAATACTTGGCTTCACTGGTTCGTTCGTTGGAGGGAGCATTGGCTGGTGGCTCGGCGCATTTTTCGGGACGATGACAGCCTTCATGATCTCGATGGTAGGAACGGGCGCCGGGATTTACATCGGGCGACGCATCGCAGCAGAGATGTTCTAGAGACAGCTCTTCAGGAAGACCTCCACATGTCTTCCAGCAAGGCGTTGTTTTGATGCTCCGTGTGGTTTCCCGCTGCAGCTACTCGCCGAGATTCATGAAATCTTGTCGCATGCCCGGTAAATATTCAGTGTCGCATCTCATGCGCCCGTTCATGCACGTTGCAGCGACGATGGTGCTGTTCGCTAACGCGCTATCGGCCCAGACTTCGGCACCGACCACCAGAGACCCCAATCGCAGTTACGGCAGCGCGGAAATCACCGGAGAATTCCGCGAGAATGGCAGCTGTCAGGTCTTCGCCGATGATGTCGCCGCATTTCCGGCTAGTGACAGCGCGCAGACTACATACATTCGTGGCTCGACAATCAACCTCGCGCCGGCGGGCTTCGACGTGCACGAGATATGGTGCGCGGCAAAGAGTCCGGACCAACCGATGCTGCCGCTTGCGGCGACGGATCGAGTCTTTGTCATCATGCTGTACGCTCCAACGGGAAAACTGGCCGAACCGCGGAACTATGAAATTCGGCTGGGATTGCCGACACAGGAGACCGCTCCATATCGTGCTGGCGCCGCGTTATTCGGCATGAGTCAGCAGAAGTTCAACGACACATTACCCCTTCGAACCGGCTTGCTATATCTGGCTGGTACTCGCGGGACGGTAGCGATAACGCGCGTAACTGGTGACAGGATTGTTGGAACATTCAGCATTCACGGACAGCCCGCGTACACCATGTGATTCCGGTGTCAGTATTTGGCCAGATAATTGTCCAGTTCCCACTTGCTGATTTGCGTCATGTATTCACTCCACTCCTCGCGCTTGGCTGCGAGAAAGTGGCGTGTAACGTGCGGACCCAGGGCGGCACAGATCACGTCATCCTTTTCCAATTCGTCGCACGCTTCGTTGAGGTCATGAGGAAGGTCGTCGATCCGCAGGCGTCGGCGCTCGCGGTGTGACATTTCCCGGATATTCTCATTCACCGGCTCGCGGTGATCGGCGCGCGTTTCGATGCCATCGAGGCCAGCTGCGAGCATTACCGCGAGCGCGAGGTACGGATTCGCGGCAGGATCCGGCGCGCGATGCTCGACGCGCGTACCGATCTTTCGTCGCGCAGGTATTCGGAGCATCGGTGAGCGATTGCGCATGGACCACGCGACGTTTGCCGGCGCCTCGTAGCCGGTCAGCAATCGCTTGTACGAATTGACGAGCGGATTAGTAATCGCCGTGCATGCGCGCGCGTGCTTCAGCAGACCGCCGATATAGTAAAGTGCGGCCTCACTCAGCTCGTACTGACCGTTGGGATCGTAGAACGCGTTTTCGTTGCCTCGAAACAGGGACTGGTGCGTATGCATGCCGCTGCCGCTCTGCCCGAATATTGGCTTCGGCATGAACGACGCGACCAGGCCGAATTGCTGTGCAACGTATTTTACGACGAATCTGAACGTGGTGATGTTGTCAGCGGTATGGAGGGCGTCGGCATACCGGAAGTCGATCTCGTGCTGACCGTTGGCGACCTCGTGGTGTGCCGCCTCGACCTCGAACCCCATCTTCTCGAGCGCGACGACGATCGCGCGCCTGGCATCCTCGCCGAGGTCGGATGGAGCGAGATCGAAATAGCTGCCGACATCGTGCGTCGCTGTCGAAGCATCTCCGCCGACGCCGGGGCGGAACATGAAAAATTCGGCTTCCATGCCCGCGTTCATGCGATAACCCATGGCTTCGGCGCGGGCCAGAGCGCGTTTGAGTACCCATCGTGGATCGCCTTCGAAGTGGGCGCCATCGGGGGTGTGGACGTCGCAAATGAGCCGAGCGACCCGAGTGTCGGGGTCACCCCATGGATAGACTTGGAAGGTCGATAAATCCGGGACCAGGAGCATATCCGATTCCTCGACCCGCACGAACCCCTCTATCGAAGACCCGTCGAACATGATATCGCCGTCCAGCGCCTTCTCGAACTGGGAGGCGGGGATTTCGACGTTCTTATTGATTCCGAGGATATCGGTGAACTGGAGTCGTAAAAATCGGACATTTTCCTTCTTCGCGATGTCCAATATTTGCTTCTTTTGCATTTTTTCTCTCATTTCCTTGCATTGGATGTCGGAAATATGCAGATTGCTACCCCAGTTGTGCAAGTTTCGCAATTTCTCAAACCGGCTCAATAGCCACAAGCCTCAATGCCATCCGCCCGCCAGCTCGCCCTGCAGGACATCTGCGCACGTATCACAGACGAATCCACTGCCCCTGTACCTGTCCGGACCTCAGAGTATTTCGGTGTAAATACCTTCGGCGCGCGCCAGATGCGCGAAAAATTGCCGCAGGAGGTCTATGTCAAGCTCCTTTCCGCAGTCCGGCAGGGGAAGAAGCTGGATCGGGACATCGCGCCGACGGTTGCGCAGGTAATCAAGGATTGGGCAGTATCGCGCGGCGTTACCCACTTCACGCACTGGTTCCAGCCGCAGACCGGGCTGACTGCTGAAAAACATGACGCGTTCCTGACCTTCAATGATGAACTGGAGCCGGTGGAGTCGTTCTCGGCTGCTCAGCTGATTCAGAGCGAGCCGGACGCATCGAGTTTTCCTTCGGGAGGGTTGCGGGCCACATGGGAGGCTCGTGGTTACACGGCATGGAATCCAGCGAGCCCGGTTTTCATTGTTGAGAGTGCCGGTGCGCGGACACTGTGTGTTCCGTCGGTGTTCATCGGGTACAACGGCGAAGCGCTGGATGAAATGACGCCGCTCCTGCGCAGCTCGGATGTACTATCGAAGAAGGCGGTCGACCTGCTGGAATTGATAGGAGACAAGGGTATCGGACGCGTATACACGACGTTGGGCGCGGAGCAGGAATATTTCCTGATTGACCGAACGCTGTTTTCGATGCGTCCTGATCTGGTGATGGCGGGTCGCACGCTGATTGGGGCGCCACCGTCACGCGGCCAACAACTCGAAGACCACTACTTTGGTGGAATTCCCGAACGCATCCAGGCGTGCATTGCAGAGGTGGAGCACGAGCTGTACAAGCTGAGTGTACCCATCATCACGAGACACAACGAAGTTGCTCCGTGTCAGTTCGAGATGGCGCCGTTGTTCGAGGAAAGCGACATAGCGGTAGACCACAACCAGATCGTGATGGCGACTCTCCGACGCGTTGCGCTGCGCCACGGATTGCAGGCGATACTGGCCGAGAAGCCGTTTGCAGGCGTGAATGGGAGCGGCAAGCACTGCAACTGGTCAATGGCGGTGCGGTCCGACGATCCAGCGATCGATGGTATGAATCTTCTCAAGCCCGGCAAGACGCCGCATCAGAACATCCGCTTCCTGCTATTTCTCGCGGCGGTTCTGCAGGGTGTACACAAGCACGCCGGGTTGCTGCGTGCTGCAATCGCGACATCAGGAAACGAGCATCGCCTTGGTGCGAACGAAGCACCGCCGGCGATCATTTCGGTTTTCATGGGCACAATGCTCACACGCGTCATCGAGGAGATCATCGAAGGAAAGAGCACAAAGAGCGCTGATCAACAGATGATCGGGCTCGGCGTTGCGAAACTTCCCGAGATCGAAAAGGACAACACCGACCGCAACCGCACATCGCCCTTCGCATTCACCGGACAGAAATTCGAATTCCGTGCAGTTGGATCGAGTCAGAGCATTGCGTTTCCGATCGTGCTGCTGAACGCAGCGGTTGCAGAGGCGCTTTCCGATATCACGGAAGAGCTACGCAATGAGCTCAAGGACGGCAAGCGTGATGGAAAGACTGTCAGCGATGCTGCGCTGAAGGTTGCCCGCCGGGCATTCAAGGATAGCAGTGCCGTTCGCTTCGAAGGGAACAACTATTCGAATGACTGGGTGGTAGAGGCTGAGAAGCGCGGATTGCTGAACCTCCGTCGCACGCCCGAAGCGTTGCAGCAACTTGCCACCAAGCAGTCAAAAAAACTCCTGACCTCACTCGGCATATTCACGCCGGAAGAACTCGATTCGCGCTACCATGTCCGACTCGAGCGTTACACGAAGGACATGTTGATCGAAATGCATACGCTGCGCGAGATGGTGGACACTCTCGTAGTACCGGCCGGTCTTCAATACACCGGATCACTAGCCGCATCTGCAGCGCAAGCCAAGTCGGCGGGGATCACCGTCGTTCCTCAGACTCGTGTAGCGAACAAGGTCGGCTCCATCATCGAGGAGATCCTGAAGGCACAGGACAATCTTGTGACTGTGCTTACAAAGGCTGAATCGCTTCACGACGATCCAGACGCGCAGGCGAAGTTGCTGACGGGGAAGGGCGCAGACGCGATGGCAGAAGTCCGGGAGCACTGTGACGGGCTGGAGCTGATGGCGAGCGACTGTGACTGGCCGCTCCCCAAGTATCGCGAGATACTGTTCCCTGTCTAGCTCATCTCGGTGAAGACCTGCTTGCCAAAACGCACGATCGCGTTCAGCATGATATCGATATCCTCGCGTCGCGAACGGTGGTTCACGTTCGCGACGCGAATCGCGAATCGCCCATCGAGTATCGTACTGGACGGAACGGCTACGCCCGATTCCTGAACCCGCAGCAGTACTTCGTCGTTCACCGCGTTCAATAGTGAATCGGACGCACCTGCAGGCGCATATCGCAGGCACACGATGTTGAGCGGTGCTGGCGAGAGCAACTCTAGGTCAGGGTGGGCCTTGACGCGTTCGGCGAGGTACTGAGTTTGTGCAACATTCTGCTCGACCAGCCGGGTGAGCTTGTCCACGCCATCTGCCTTGAGTGACATCCAGGCTTTCAATGCCTTGAAGCCACGCGTAAGATCTATTCCACGATCGGCGAACGGGAGTCCACCTGCAATCACGCCACGGGTGGCAGGCGCGAGATAGCTCGCGGGTGCAGCGAATGTTGCCTTGTGCACTTCTGGATCGCGCACCAGTACGCAGGCGCATTCGAATGGCAGGCAACCCCACTTGTGCAGATCAAAGCCGAGTGAATCGGCGCGTTCCAGTCCGGCAACCTTTGGACGAAGCTGCTCCGATAGATACGCGAGTGCGCCAAATGCACCGTCGACATGAAACCAGAGCTTCTCAGTGCGGCAGAAATCTGCGATCGCATTTAGGTCATCAGACGCGCCGGTATTAACAGTGCCAGCCGTGCCGACTACACAGAACGGCGTGAGTCCCGCTGCGCGATCCGTAGCGACCATCGCGGCTAGAGCATCTGTATTCATGGTATAGTCGGGCAAAACCGCGACGCGTCGGAACGCCCGATTGCCGAGTCCCATGAATTCCGCAGCCTTGCGCGCCCAGCCGTGCGTCTCGGACGAGCCGTAGAAGACGAAAGGACTCTGTGGCTCGTCGCCAGACCACGACTGCACGCCATTCTCGCGAACATCGATGCCGAGTCTTCTTGCCATTGCGAAGCGTGCAACGCCGATCGCGAGTGTGCTTGCCATGGTACCGCCAGTTACGAGAACGCCACTCGCGCCGGGCATGCCCAGCAGTTCTCCCATCCAGTTTATCAACTGCTGCTCGACGAGTGCTGGCGCCTGATTGAAGCCAGCGAGGTGCGGATTGAGGCCCGACGCGAGCATGTCGGCCATCATGCCGAGTGGGGTTCCGTTTCCCTTGACCCAACCGAAGAATCGCGGGTGGAGATTACCGTCGGGATATGGGAGGACGTTCTGGACGAAGTCCTGATATGCCGCTGCTGCGCCGATGCCTGATCGCGGGATCGGCTCATTGACCAGCGTGGTGCGGACCTGCTTTGGCATTTCGTGCCAGGCGGGTTGCTCACGCAATGTCGCGAGGTGGGTGAGCATGTCGTCCACCATACGGTGTGCGAGCGTGCGAAAGGCAGCCCACTCTTCGGGCGTACCTGGGTCAAACGTTTCTTCGGGTGAATTCAGCGGGGCCGTCATAATATGTGGTTCGGATGCAGAAGCTAAGAAAACTTAGCAAGCGTGCGCGAGAACCCACCAATTGAACGTGCTGTCGAATTCGGGAGCTGGCATTACACCAGCCAGGTAACCGCGGTTACGCAACAGCATCCTGGCACTGATCCTGTAGCCGACGACGAGGGTGTGTCGACGGCCACAGGATCCAGGAATGCGCGTGAGGATCAGCTCGCGGCGGGCACCGTGCCATTTGGCGTGAGCTTGTCGATCGCCCCCGGAAGTACCTGAGCGAGCTTCGCCGAAAGATCCTGAGGGGTCATCCCCACTTTCGCGGCAAGCTGAGTGATCATGTCCGAGCCAAGCGCCGCGTGAATCTGGTCTCCGGTAATCGGCTCGTTCGGACCGGTACCCACCCATGACCTGACGGTATTGCCGAGGCCCTGTGACTCGAGCTGACTGACAATCCCTTGAACACCGCCATGCTTCTCGATCAAGCCGCTGACGACGGTCGCCATCCCACCTCCGACGATACCGCCCAGTAAGCCATCGAACATTCCCATAAAACCCTCCACGCCTGTAGAAGTTGGCACAGTTGCTCACCAGCGGATTACGAATGAGAACAATCTGGCCTGACCAATATGGCAATTGGCTGGCGGATTGAGAATGGTCTCGGCACGACCATACGAACCTCACTCAGCAGCTCATGCAATGGCTTGTTGATATACACGACTATTTTGATCGTACATGTCACGAAACCTCACGTGAGCGAATCGCGCTCCCCGACAGCCCCGGGCCGGCTGATATGATCCGCGCTGGTCAGGGCCGGAGCACGGCGTACCTTGCTCTCGCGACGGCCAGTTGTCTGTGGGGAACCGGGTTCTTCTTCGGCAAGATCGATCTCGAGGAGATGAGCGTTGGCCACATGCTGGTATATCGCTTCGTCTTTGCATGCATCGGATTGATTCCAGTTCTATTCCGGAATCGCGAGATGCCGCGTCGGAGCGACTTGCCGCTCTTTCTGATCGCGGCCGCTTTGTACATCCCGCTGCAATTCATAATCGAGTTTCAAGGGTTGGCACGCACAACGGTGTCACACGCGTCGTTGATGGTGGGAACGCTTCCGTTGATGCTCGCCGCAGGCGCGGTTGTATTCACGCATGAGCGACTGGACCGCACCGGATGGCTAGCCCTCGTTGTATCGACTGTCGGAGCGATACTGATCGCGTTTCAAGCGCATAGCAGCGGTGGCAGCACTACGGGTCCAACGTTATTCGGTGATCTTCTCGTGCTCGTCGCCATGCTCGGCGGTGTCGGTTGGGTACTCATTACGCAGCGCGTAATGCACCGGGGGCGCGGCTATCCATCGCTGGTTATGAGCATCTACATCCTGCTATTCGGCACCGCCATGCTTGTCACCTGGGTCCTGGCAACTGAGGGACTCCCTCCGGTACACGGCATCTCGACGCGTGCGTGGCTCGCACTCGCAGCGCAGGGTCTTCTCGCGACGACCCTGACCACACTGCTCTGGAACTGGGGACTTCAACGCGTATCCGCAGCTCGCGCGGGGGTGTTCATCAATCTCGAGCCAGTGGTCGGGACAATCCTTGGCATTGGCCTTCTGGGGGAGACGCTCGGCGCCGGGGCGATTGTCGGCGGAGTACTCATAGTAGGTGCGGCAGTCGTATTCTCGCTTCACGCGCCGGATGAAACGGCATCCCGCAGGTGAGCCTCTAATATCGCGGCACTTCGCTGCAGCCACCTTGCGGCGAAGGCTTGCACTCGCCTAGTTAGGAGTGCTACCCAACCCGATCGCGCAGCCTCACACCGAATGCTGCTGCGGTCACATCCACGAATCGCCCGTCATGACTCACACATCCCCTGTATGCTACGCCCGGCGAATCGGTGCGATAGCGTTGTCTGCCTGCCTCGTCGGGCCGACAATCGCTGTAACGACCGCTTCGGCGCAACGAGTAGCGGTGTCGTTCCCCGCCAGTCTTCACTCCGCTCCAATCACAGGGCGCGTGATACTGATTGTCGCTCGTGATTCTTCCCCCGAACCGCGATTTCGAGCCGGTGGGTACGGCGGCACGGAGCCATTCTACGGATTGGACGTATACGCGCTCGCACCTGGCGCGAATGCGATGATCGACTATTCCACAAGCGGTTACCCGTACTCACTCGCGCGGCTTCCCGCGGGTGATTACTTCGTACAGGCCGTGCTCAATGTGTACACCGAGTTTCATCGCGCAGATGGACATGTAATCTGGGGTCACATGGATCAATGGGAGGGCCAACAGTGGAACAGGTCGCCGGGCAACCTCGTAACCGGCGTGCGTCGTGTGCACATCGATGGACGCACGCCGCTTGACCTCAAGTTTTCATTCGACCGCGTCCTTCCGCCACTAGAGGCGCCGGCTGACACGAAGTGGGTCAAGCACGTGAAGATTCAGAGCAAGCTTCTCAGCACTTTCTGGGGCCAACCGATTTATATCGGTGCGACGATCCTGCTTCCCAGGGATTACGACAGCCACCCCAACGCGCACTATCCGGCGATCTACCAGCAGGATCACTTCTCGCTCGCGCCCGCGTTTGGATTCTCGACCGACAGCGGAGCAAGTTACGCAGCGCAGCGCACGATGCTCAAGGCTCGCACCGATGGGCGTGAGCCAGGGTTTGACTTCTACAAATCGTGGAACTCCGACAATTTCCCGCGTATGATCGGCGTGAAGTTTCAGCATCCGACGATCTATTACGACGATTCATACGCCGTAAATTCGCCGAACAACGGCCCGTATGGCGACGCACTGCTCACCGAGATGATCCCGTACATCGAGTCACACTTCCGTGCGATTCCGGAGGCATACGCGCGCGTGCTGACGGGTGGTTCCACGGGCGGATGGGAATCGATTGCGCTTCAGGTGCTGCATCCAGATTTCTTTAACGGCACCTGGACGTTGTACCCTGATCCAGTCGACTTCAATCGGCTGCAGATGGTCGATGCATACTCGGACACCAGCGCATTCGTAGCAAACGGCGACCCGATTGTCGTAACGCCACGGTATATGAGCCGCACTTCCGAAGGTCAGCCGGAAACGACCCAGCGCGATCTCAGCAAGATAGAATCCATACTTGGCAGCCATGAACGATCCGGTCAGCAGTTCAACGCTTGGGACGCAGCATGGGGTCCTGTCGGCGCCGATGGTTATCCAGTTCCACTATGGAACAAGACTACTGGGACAATCAATCGCTCTGTTGCGACTTACTGGCGCGATCATTTCGACCTGACATACATCATGTCGAAGAACTGGGAGACTATCGGCCCCAAACTCCAGGGCAAGCTTCACGTGTACGTAGGCGACATGGATAACTATTACCTGAATCTCGCCGTGTATCGGATGAACGACTTCCTGAAATCGACATCGTCACCCAAGTCAGATGCGGTTTTCGAGTACGGTCGTCCGATGAAAGGACACGGCTGGCAGCCGATGAGCAACGCCGAGATGGTTCGCATGATGTCGCAGCGCATCACGGAGTCTGCGCCCAAGAGCGCAGACGTAACATCATGGAAGTATTGAGCGACTGACAGCACACTACGATGTGGCTGCGTGGGGAGCGCTCAACTCTCTACGTGGCCACGTCCAGGTGTTTCATATTCGGCAGGAACCATGTGAGCAATCCGAACGCCGGAAGATACGAGCAGACCTTGTACACGAAGAATATGCTCGTGTGATCTGCCAACTCGCCGAGGAGTGCGGCTCCGATCCCACCGATACCGAAAGCCAGACCGAAGAACAGGCCGGATATCATCCCCACCTTGTGAGGTACAAGTTCCTGCGCGAAGACGATGATCGCGGAGAACGCCGACGCGAGCACCAGCCCGATAATGACGCTGAGTATTTCGGTCCAGAACAGGTTCGCATACGGCAGCAGCAGTGTGAACGGGAGCACGCCGAGTATCGAGCACCAGATCACCAGCTTGCGTCCGTAGCGATCGCCAATCGGGCCGCCGAGAATGGTGCCTGCCGCCACAGCACCCAGAAATACGAAGAGATGTATCTGCGAGCTCTGCACTGACACGTGGAACTTGTCGATCAGATAGAATGCGTAATAGCTGCCCAGGCTCGCCAGATAAAAATACTTGGAGAAAAGCAGCAGCATGAGTATCAGAAGGGCGAAGCGAATCTGACCGGGGGATAGTTGGACGTGCGCTGTTCCGCCTTTGGCACGCGACCTGGCCGGTGCAAGCGCTTGGGCCCGCGACCACGAGCCAACGTTCCAGAGAACCGTGATGCCTAGAAGTGCAGCCAGTGAGAACCAGGATATACTGGATTGCCCAAGCGGCAATACAATAAACGCGGCGAGCAATGGCCCTATCGCCGTCCCAACATTGCCACCAACCTGAAACACCGACTGTGCAAGCCCGTGGCGTCCACCGGATGCCATGCGTGCGACACGTGACGATTCGGGGTGAAAGACCGACGATCCGACTCCAATCATGCACGCAGCGACGAGCAACCCCGAAAAACTTCGCGCGTGAGCAAGCAGAATCAGCCCAACCAGTGTGAAACTCATCCCACCAACCAGCGAATACGGTTGCGGCCGCCGATCGGTGTAAATACCTACGAGCGGCTGCAACAGTGACGCTGTCATCTGGTATGCCAGCGTGATGAGTCCAATCTGCCCGAAGTCAAGTTTGTAACTTGTCTTCAGCATGGGATAAATCGCCGGCAGCAGCGATTGCATCATGTCATTCAACAAATGACAGAATGCGAGCGCGACGAGGACCCTTATTGTGGTCCCTTTAGGTGAGTAATCGTTCCTGGCTGGCTTGTCCAGAACTGCTGATTGCTGTGTCAATTGCGTACTGAATCTTCTATTTGCGCCTTGAGCGTGGCAATAAGTCGATCAATCCCGCCGACACGTCGCTTCGTTACGCCAACAAAAATTGTACGAGCAACGCCATACGCCACCGCGACTGTTCCGGCCATCATACCGAGGGCGAGCGGCACCGAGTGGAACACATTGATACCAATAGCCAGCGACGGAGCTCCGAATCCACCGCCAAATCCTCCGACAATTCCGCCATACAATCCGCCCGCGAGATGGCGCTGACTTTCAGTGACGCGTATTGTTGTGCGACCTTGTCGCGGGATCACGCTGACGTGAATTTTTCGCTGCGACCCCTGCGATGTCCATACCAGTGAGCGACCGAGGGTACCGACCTGTCCCAGTTCCCCGAACGATCGTTGAATCGTGTCCACTAGCAACCCGAATTCATCGGGTGTCACTTCACCGTCGATTGTCACCTCCCGCTCCAGCTGCGTCGGCGCACCGGCGATGATGGAATGCGGTTTGTCGGCAACGATGACGGCCGCAGACTGCGGCGGCGCAGACTTCGCGGCGCGGATTTCTCCAAGTGCCAGCGCGACATACTTCTGCGAGATTCCGGCCTCGACAGCCGCGGCTTTTGCATCGCCAAGTTTGTAGCCCTCGGAAGCAATCCGTCTCGGCAGCAGCGGTACAGCGCCCGTTGGCGATTCTCCCGAAATGGCACCGCGAGCTACGGCATCAGCCTGCAGTTCCGAAGCGCGCTTCCACAACAGCGCAGCGTCCGCCTCACCGATGATCGTCGAATCAGATTCGACTACGCCAGTCATTGCGGAGTCGAGCGCCGCCGCCAGCTCCTCACCAGTCTGGTACCGCTTCGCCGGATCCTTCCGCAGGCATCGGTCAACAATTGTTGCGAGTGCCGCGGGAATTTCAGGTGCGACGTCGCGTAATCTTGGCGCGGGTGTGTTCACGTGTGCAACCAGCACAGCGCCCACCGCGTCCGACGGAAACGGCAGCCGACCAGTAAGCATGAAGAATGCGACTGCACCTAACGAATACAGATCACTGCGTCCGTCCAGAGGGCCGTTCGTGACCTGCTCCGGACTCATGAAATGGACGCTTCCGAGCACCTGCCCGGTGGCCGTAAGCCTTGATGCTTCATTGACGCGAGCGATGCCGAAGTCGGCAATCATCGCCTTCTGATAGGAAGCATCGATGAGGATATTTTCCGGTTTGATATCTCGATGCACGACGCCGAGGGAGTGAGCGTATCCAAGTGCGAGCGCGACGTCGCGTAGCCATGCTGCACCATTGGCGATCCCAACTGCACCAGAATCACGGACTTTCTCTGCGACGGATTCACCGTGCACGTATTGCATCACGATGAATGGCCGCCCGTCCGCCTCGCCTTCACTGTAGATCGAAACGATGTTTGGATGTGACAGGCGCGCTGCCGTTCGGGCTTCACGGAGAAAGCGCTCGCGCAGCTCGGCGTCGCCGCTGAGATGAGGCGAAAGAATCTTGATGGCAACTGGTCGATCCAGGCGCACATCACGCGCGAGGTAGACAACACCCATGCCGCCCCGGCCGATCTCCCGGTCAATCTCGTACTGCGTCGAGAGCGCATCGCGGAGGCTACTCTCGATTGGCGTCGTCATCGGCGAAAGATCTGGTGGGCGCAGCGTGAGCGCAACGGGTGGCGAGCGGAAGCCTAGGCCAGCAATCCCCGGTCAGCTTTCGCGATCCAACACTACGCGATCAACGCCGAGCCTGGAACGCGGCGATTCCCGAGCTGATCGTGACGACAACGAGCATTACCGAAACGAATATCATCCCGACGCCAGGTGCCACATGTGACATGAGCAAAGCATCTCTGCCTGCATCGTGTCCGATGGTAATCAGTGTCAGCGGGATCATTATGACCCCGATCAGACCGAGAAGGGCGTCGATGAGCAGAGCGGTGCGTGCCTTGAGCGCGAGAGAGACGAAGACACCGGCGATAGGCACGATGAATAGAATGAGCGCGAAGATATTGAGACCGAAGTCTGTCTTCGTCAGGAATAGCAGTGTCTCCGGCTCGCCGGCACCGTCGAGCGATAGTCTGACGAAGGGAAAAAGGAGCATAAACGCCAGAGTAACGGCGAAAATGATCCCGGCGACTGGTGGGACCATCGCTCGAAATGGGCGCGCATGGCCCGAACCTGCGTATTCCACAACTTCCTCCATTGACTGTTAGCTATGGAATCTTCGTGCATGGGCCGTTCCGGCGCTAGGTGCAACGTGGTCAATGAAAAAAGGCGGCCTCGGGGCCGCCTTTTTTTGCATGCGTCGTCTGTCAACAGTGCCCCGTCAGGCGTCCAGTGAGCCGAACGCATCTGATTTGCGAATCGCATCGAAACGTGACGCGTCGCCCGTATTCGCGTAGAGACCGTCGTTCGGAGCAACGAGTGTTGTGGGCATATCCGGCCAGTACGGCAATTCTGGAAGCCTGGGGACGGCGGATGCCGCTGGAGGAGTCGGAGCTGTGCTACTGTGATTCGGCGCCGCAGAAGCCAGAGTCTGCGCAGTCGCCGGATCACGCGCAGGTGCCGGGCTGATCGTGATGGAAATGCACTGGGTACCGTCTGGCCCAGTGTCCACGGGTAGCTGGACAGTAGCACGTTCGCCGGGCGCGAGCGCGGGTATGGTAGAATGCCGAGCGGCGGCGAGCTGGTTTTTGGGCGCGACGGATATGAAGGAGACCGGTGCCGGAGCTGTACCCCGGTTCTCGATCACGACAATCGCGACCTCCGTTCCTGCGGATCCGGACGGCTCGCTCGGAAGCAGCGCTGAGACTATTGACAGTGAATAGTCACCACAGTCTTCGGAGCACGGAGAAGCCGACGTACTCGTCGCGCGTTGCGCGGCAGTACTGCGAGCTGACCGGCGGCTGTTCCGCTGAGCGGATGCCAGGGAAGGAGATAACAGTGCGACGCCAAGTGCGATCGCGGCCAGTGAAGGACCAAAGGTGCGCATACGTTACCAGAGTTTGAGTTCTACTCCGGTAAGTGTCGGCCGCGGATCGGGTGACTTTATAAGTGGGAGGGTGGCAAATGACGATCTAATCGCCATTTTTCCGGAATCCCATGGCACGGTCCACGCAGCCTACTGACATCATGAAGCCGCCCGTATTGAGTATCGTCCTCGCTTTACTGGTGGGAGCCTGCGGCCAAGGCGCCCCGAAGGGCGCCAAGAGTTCACCGGCGCTCCCAGCGGCACCGGAGGCGGGTTCAACACAACAGACATCACAAGGGAGCAACACAATGTCGTTCAAACTCACATCGTCCGCCTTTACGGAAGGCGGAGGCATTCCCAGCGTCTACACCTGCGAGGGGAAGGACACCTCGCCTCCCCTGTCGTGGACTGGTGCTCCAGCCGGAACCAGAAGTTTTGCGATCATCGTGGATGACCCCGATGCTCCGGACCCGGCGCATCCGAAGATGACCTATGTACACTGGGTGGCATACAACATTCCTGCGACGGTTTCCGACCTTGCCGAAGGCGCTGGGAAGGGAGCGATGCCAGCCGGCACGAGCGAAGGACTCAATGATTGGAAAAAGGCGGAATTTGGCGGCCCCTGTCCACCGATCGGGACCCACCGGTACTTCTTCAAGCTGAGCGCGCTCGACGCCACACTGAACCTGACCAGGCCCACAAAACCCGACCTTGAAAAAGCGATGCAGGGCCACGTGCTCGGCACCGCACAACTTATGGGTACGTATCACAAGGCGAAGTAGCGCGAAAAGAATCGCTGAAAACGCAATAAAACAGGCATCAACTCTCGAGCGTGTTGGTGCCTAGATTTACCGGCACGATGTCAACAGATCAGCCACAACCGACTCCTACCGTTTGCCCCCGCTGTTCGGCGCCGGGTACCGGGCGTTTCTGCACCGAATGCGGCGCACCTCTGAACGGCGCGCCCTGCGCATCATGCGGCGAACCGCTCACACCAGGATCCAAGTTCTGCCACCATTGCGGCACTGTCGCCGGGGGTGGAGCGGCTGGTACGCCGGTTCCAGCGCAGTCATCGGGTGCTACCATGGCGAACACATTACCATGGGCCGTCGCGGCGATCGCGTTCCTCACGCTGTTCGCAATGCTCGCAAGCAAGGGTTTCAACTCGAAACGAGGCTCATCGGTCGATGCGCCGATGAACGCGCTCCCGAACCCAACAGTCGATGTTGGAGCAGCCGGTGGCGATGTGGCGGCGGGTGACGCCCCGTTCGCCGGATCTGGCGCAGCTGGAGCCAGAGCCCCCGATATATCGAATCTGTCTCCGACCGATATTGCCAACAGGCTATTTGATCGCGTTATGCGACTAAATGATCAAGGGAAGGCGGACTCGGTCGCGTTCTTCGCACCGATGGCCGTACAGGCTTATCAGATGGTAGAATCCGAACAGGGTCACCCTCTGGATGCCGATCAGCGTTTCGACGTCGGGCGAATTGGCGAGGTGGCCGGCGCTCTCCAGATTGCACGGGCGCAGGCGGATACCATACTGCAGCAGCAGCCCGATCATCTGCTGGGTTTGATTCTGGCCGCCCAGGCAGCCAAACTGTCGGGAAACACATCGGCATATACCGAGTACAAGTCGACATTCGAGCGGGTAAAGAAGCGGGAACTGGCCAAAAACCTTCCGGAGTACAAGCGGCACCAGGCGGACATCGACACCGGAGTTTGAGAAGCCGTTGTTGACCCGCGTGGTTACCGCGAAAAGTCGTTGATGTCGCTGCAGACTCCATGGTGTTAGACTGCTCTTTATACTACTCCTTGACCACGGCGTGAAAGCTGGTATCATCCCGCGCAACGTGTACGGGATCGCAACGAATCGCGATGGCAAGGGCACATGACGTGCAGCGCGCGATAGCTAATTCGGAAATCCCCAGACAGGAGAGGGCAATGCCCAGCAGAGACGAGGTGCCAGAGACGTTCCGCTTCGCGGACGACGATGATGACGACCTCGGAGGATACGGCGGCGGGAGTCGTAGTCGCCGCTCTCGTTACGACGAAGACGACGACGATGAAGGTGGCTGGAGCATCAACAGCGATAACAGTGACCAGCTCTGGGACAGCGCCGACGACCTGGACGAAGACGATGAAGACGCCGTTGAAGGCGAAGCTGTAGCCGAGGACGAAGATGCGGATCTGTTCCCGACCAGCGCCGCTCAGAACATGGGCATCGAAGATCTGGATGATGACGAGACCGGGCCGCTTGTGCGTGCGCCGGGCCGTCGCGGGCGTCCAAAGGGTTCGGGCAAGAAGAACACGTCGTCCGGGGGCACCTCCATTTTCGAGTCCCTCAGTTCAGCGCCTCCGGTTCCACCGGCCCGTTCCGCCGCGGCGACGGATGATGACCTCGACGACGATATCGACGACGCGGACGATATCGACGACGTTGATGACGACATGGAAACGGTCGAAGTGATCGTGGTTGCGCCAGTACAGGTCGCGAACAAGGCCAATTCCAAAAAGTCAGCATCGACGCCAGCAAAGCCAGCCGCAAAGCCAGCCGCAAAGCCAGCCGCAAAGCCAGCGGCAAAAGTCGCCGCAAAGCCGGCTCCGAAAGCAGCAGTGAAGGCCGCCCCAAAAGCGGTCTCGAAAGCCGCGCCAAAACCAGCGGCCAAGAAGGCGGCTAAACCAGCGAACAAGCCAGCCGCCAAACACTCCAAGCCGACCTCGAAGCCCGCGCACAAGGCTGCACCAAAAGCTGCAGCTAAAAAGGCAGCTCCGAAAAAGGCAGCTCCGAAAAAGGCCGCGCACAAAAAGGCGAGCGTCGCACGCAAGAGCGCTCCCAAAAAGTCGGCAAAAAAGGCAGCACCGAAAAAGGTGCGGGTACCGACGACAAAGGGCGGCTCTCACAAGCCTGCCGCCCGGAAGGCGACTGCTACGAAGAAGAAAACCGGTGCATCAAAGTCAGCCGGCAAGAAGAGCGCTGCTCGCAAACCAGCGCACAAGGCAAGCCGACCAGCAGGCCACGGCAGGCGATAATAACGCGGACCACACTCTCCGCGCTTGTCACCAGGAAGGCCCCCTCTGGGGGCCTTCTTCGCATCACTCGGCAACCCGTTTGGGCCCGGGATGTGCCAACTATATCAGACTAGACCCTTGACGACCGGTTCCAGACATGGCTCGACACCACATGATACCCGAATTCGACAACGACGATTCTCCACCGGATGACGACAGTGCGCCGATGTGGAGGCGACTCCTTCTCTCCGGCGGAGCGTTGCTAGGCGCAGCAGCGGCGTACAACGCGTTCGCTCGGCGGGGGGTCGATCGAATCCCGAATCTCATCGGCGGCGAGGAAGGGGGCTGGAGCTGGCGCGGGCGACGGATCTCCTTCACCAAGCGTGGAGAAGGTCCAGCGGTACTGCTGATTCACAGCGTCCATGCAGCCGCTTGGTCGTATGAGTGGCGCCATAATGTCGACTATCTGGCGCGTAATCAGACCGTTTATACGATTGACCTCCTCGGATTTGGGCGTTCGGATCGGCCTCCCATCCGATACTCATCGCGCACTTACATCTCGCTGATTTCGGACTTTGTAGCCCAAGTCATCGGCGGCCCGTGCACGCTGGTGGCTAATTCGCTGAGTGCCGCCTACGCGATAATACTCGGCGCTCGCGACCCGCATCGCTTTCCAGCACTGGCGCTTATCCAGCCGACCGGACTGACTCGGCTCAATGACGCCGCCAGTGTCAGCGGCGACGCTGGCCGCATGGCGATCGATTCTCCCGTGGTTGGGACGGCGGCGTTCAATGCCATGGCATCCCGCAGGAACATTCGGCGCTGGCTCGAAGAGGCCTATGCGGACAATACCATGGTCACGGATGAGCTAGTGGACGTTGCGTATGACGTCGCGCACCAGCGGGGCGCTCGGCATGCGCCCGCGGCATTCATCGCTGGACACCTCAACATCGATGTCAGGCGGGCACTCCGACGGCTGCATCAGCCCGCGTTGTTGTTTTGGGGGGAGGAGGCACAGATCGCCCCGGTCGAGGAAATTCGTGGTTTCCGGTCGCTAAAACCTGACTTCGACGTGCATATTCTCTCGCCGGCCGGTGATCTTCCTCAAGACGAGCGACCGGACGATTTTAACGTTATCCTATCCACATGGCTGAATCGCCGGTTGCCCTCCTCCGCGCTCACGCAAAGCACGCTCCCTGGAATGCCAGAGGGCTCGCTGCCCACGCCGCCAGTCTTGTAGACTCAGCGGGAATACGGCCGACCAACGCGTCGGCACGTGCCGCACCGTCTGCACGATCGGTGCGATTCTACGTTTCGGCAGGACTGATGGATCGACCGGACGGTACCGGCACTGCAGCGACTTATCACTACCGGCATCTGCTGCAGCTCCTCACGGTGAAGATCCGTCAACGCGAGGGGCAATCACTCGAAGCAATCAAGAAGGAAGTGCGCACGCTCACGGGCGACGTACTGGAAAAGCGCGTCGCAGGTTCGCTTGAGCCAGCGCTTATCGTACGCGCCGATGTGGTTGCGCTCCGCGCCGACGAACCGATCACGTGGCGTCGAGTCGAAGTAGCAGACGGGATCGAGCTGCATGTTCGGGCGGACTCCAGCGCATCACAAGACGATTCACTCATGGCGATGCGCGAAGCAGTACGGGCGGCAATAGGCAGAAACGGTCGCTGATTCAGTACACGCGCTGTGGCGTCAGGGGGTTTCTGCGTCCTTGGTAACATCTTCGCGATTCCACACAGTGACGAGGAAGCCAGCGAGGATTATCGCGCCGCCAACCAACGTGCTCCACTTTGGTACTTCGTGAATCCCGGGTAAAACAATCGCGAGCAGGGTCGCACCAACTGGCTCGCCGAGCATCGTGAGATTGACGACGTACGCTGGGAGATGTTCGAGAGCCCAGTTCATTCCTGTGTGGCCGAGCAGCATCGGCCCAATCGCGAGCGCAACAAAGATCCAGACATCCCGCGACGGCTGAGGTGCAACGTGTATTCCCGCGATCGCGGCGATGACAAGCAGCGTGACCAACGCAGCACTATATACAAGCGCGACGTACGACCACGCGCCGAGTCGCGAGCGCAGCCTTCGACCGACCACCATATAGCTTGCCGCAGCTGCCGCGGCTCCGATCGACAACATGTTTCCGAGCAGCGGGTTGGGGGTCGCCGCCGCCGCGGCTCCGCTCACAAAATCAGGCAGGGTTATGGAGATTGCGCCAACCGTTGCGATGGCGAGACCGATTAATTGTTGTCTGGTCGGAATCTCGCGAACGACAACGATCGATAGAATGGCAACGAAGCCGGGCTGCAAGCTTGTAACGAGGGTCGTGGAAGCCGCGATCGTCGTCAGGTGAATCGATGCATTCCATGACCAGAAGTGCAAGGCGAGCACGACGCCGGCACCGATCGCGAGGAGCCACTCGATGCCAAGCAAATTCCTGAACTGACGCCACTCGCCCGTAATTCCAAGCATGATCACTATCGCGATCAGCGAGAAGGCGATACGTCCAATTGCGATGGTAAGTGGATCCGCAGACGACAGCCGTGTGAGCGGTCCGGCGACAGAAATGCCGAGGACTGACGCACCAAGAACCCAGGCTGGTGCTATCCGTGGTGGGGTCGGCGTTGGTCGGGCGCTGTCAGACGCGAGTCGGGCCATCCGCCAAGATAACAGCGAAAGGCCCGACTCTGGTGCGCATTATCCGCTACGGATGATCAGGGAAGATTCAGCCAGTCGTCAGCGCTGTCCTTGATGTCAAACAGGTAGCGATCGAACCAGGAGTTTCACGATCGAACCCGCGTCTGCCTGCTGACGAGTAACATCGATGACGAATGAATCCGGTCCAAGACTGTCGAGCTCTGCTTTCTTTTCAGCGCCCGACTCTGCCGATTCTTCGCTCGCCATCGGCAGGATCGCGATGCGTGCGCGACCGGGTCCGCCTGCGAGCCCCACGAATTGCACAACGAGGTCGTGCGGTTGGGTTCCACCGCCAACGATCAACAGCGTCCCGCGCGGTTTTGCGGATTGGGCTGCTGCGCTTGAGGCCGACAAAGTGATGGCGGCATGACTAACGAGCGCAGCACAAATTGCCGTGGCCAGAGTCGTTG
>JBDTAW010000250.1:0-4332 GCA_039924445.1 Gemmatimonadaceae bacterium | reverse complement strand
AGCGCTGCGGGAGCGTCATCCATGGATCTTCTTCCGTCTGTTTCATGCCGAGCGAGATCTTCTCTTCCGACGGATCGACCTTGAGCACTACGGCCTCGATGGTCTCGCCGATGGAAACGATCTTGCTTGGATGACGGACGTTGCGCGTCCAGCTCATCTCGCTGATGTGAACGAGGCCTTCGATGCCTGGCTCCAGCTCGATGAACGCGCCGTAGTTGGTGATCGAAACGACCTTGCCCGACACGCGAGTACCGACCGGATACTTGTCCGCGACGTCCTGCCATGGATAGCTCTGGAGCTGCTTGAGTCCGAGCGATATGCGCTCGCGCTCCCAATCGATGTCGAGAACCTTGACCTCGAGCTCCTGTCCGATGTGCACCATCTCGGACGGATGAGTAACGCGGCCGTACGACATGTCGGTGATGTGGAGCAACCCATCCACGCCACCCAGGTCGATGAATGCGCCGAAGTCAGTGATGTTCTTGACGATTCCCTTTCTGATCTGATCCTTCTGAAGCTCCTTCATCAAGCGCTCGCGCTTGCCCGCGCGCTCCTGCTCGAGAATGACGCGGCGCGACACAACGATGTTGCGGCGGCGCTTGTTGAGCTTGATGATCTTGAAGTCGAATGTCTGGCCGAGCAGCTCGTCGACATTGGGAACGCGGCGAAGCGCGATCTGCGAACCTGGCAGGAACGCGTCGACACCCATGAGATCGACGACGACTCCGCCCTTGATCTTCTTGGTGAGGATACCAGCGACGGGCTGGTCGTTCTCGTACGCGACACGAATGCGCTCCCAGACGCGCATGAAGTCGGCCTTCTTCTTGGACAGGACTACAGATCCTTCCATGTCTTCGAGGTGCTCGAGCAGGACCTCAACCGAGTCGCCAGCCTTGAGCTCTGGCATGTCCTTGAACTCTTCGAATGGGATGGTCCCCTCGGACTTGAATCCGATGTCGAGGATCACCATGTTGTCGCGGATGTCGAGGACCTTGGCGCTGACTATCTCGCCTTCCTCGATGGAAGCCATGGTTCCGTTGTACATCGCCATCATCGCCTCGAGCTCGTCGCTCGAGTAATCGTCTTCGTCGTACAGTTCTGGGCGAAGGTTGGCAAGCGGCCGTAGCTGCGCGCGCTGCATGTCGCGCTTCTCCCGCGCTGTAAGAGCGTGGTCGACGGTCGTGCCGGTTAGGGTTTCTGTTTCGGGCATTTGCTATGTAAAAGGGTGGGTCCAGCTATTCTACGGGAACCTGGAAATATACCGGGGAAACTACTGTTTTGCAACGATTACGGCGACCTGGCGACCCGCGTCGCCGGCCCGGTGCGAATAGAACGAATCGTTGTCGCAGCGAGTGCAGGAAGGCGACACCGAAATCGAGGTAACGCCGGCTTCTCGCGCCTGTTCAGCGATGAGGGAGCGAATGTCGACGTTGCCTGGCCTGTTGGCTGGCTCCCCGGTGAGTCGGGACCTCACATCGGCAGAGACCTCATAGCACCGCCCACAAATCGCGGGTCCTATATGAACCCGCAGTTCATCCGGGGACAGCCCTACCCGTCCAAGCAGCCGGATCGCCTGGTCGATGATTCGAGCCTCTGTCCCTCGCCATCCCGAGTGCACGATGGCGACTGCGCCGGATGGATGTGCCAGAAAGACCGGGGCACAATCGGCCACGGTGACCGCAAGCGCGATTCCGCGCTCCTGTGTCGCGTGTCCATCAGCCGGCTCCGTGCGTAGAAAGCCGGTCCAGGTAGTCACATGGGGTAGCACTCTGTCGCCGTGCATCTGGGGAGCGACGCAGATGCCGCGAACGCCGGTATCCGTGAGGAGGGCTGTCCATCGGCCCATTACCTCGGCGACTGGATCGGCCCCGGAGAGCCCAAACGTGCCGGCTTCGCGCCTCGTCGTAAAGGCAAGAACACCAATATCATCAAAATCAGTGACTCGCTCGACGGCTGTCTGCAATGCGGTCACTCCGTTCTCCGATCGCCTACCCGCGTGATGTTTGCGCCGAGTGAGTTCAGTCGCTCGTCGATGCGTTCGTAACCGCGCTCGATCTGCGCGACATTGTTGATCGTACTCCGGCCGTTGGCACACATGGCCGCGAGCAACATCGCCATGCCTGCACGAATATCAGGCGATTCCATTGTAGATCCGCGAAGCGCGCTTCGGCCGCTGACGATGCAGCGGTGCGGATCGCACAACACGATGGTTGCGCCCATCCCGATCAACCTGTCAACAAAGAACAGACGTGACTCGAACATCTTTTCGTGGATCAGGATCACACCGTCACACTGCGTAGCTGCGACGATTGCAATCGACATCGTGTCCGCAGGGAACGCGGGCCACGGCTGATCCTCGAGCTTGGGAATATGTCCTCCGAAATCCTTCTGGATTCGCATCTCCTGATCGGCAGGTATGATCAGGTCCGTGCCCTCGATGCGGCAGCGGATACCCAGTCGCTCGAAACCCATCAGAGTAGATCGCAGATGTTGGACGCCGGCATCGACTACTCTGAGTTCCGAACCCGTCACGGCGGCAAGTCCGATGAACGATCCCACCTCGATGTGATCTGGACCTATTGCGTAGCTTACAGGCGATTCGCCGAGGGATCTGCCGCCGTGTATCGTGAGCGTGTTCGTACCGATCCCATCGATACGAGCGCCGAGTGCAACAAGAAAATCGGCGAGGTCCTGAACATGCGGCTCGCTCGCCGCGTTGCGAAGGATCGTGGTGCCTTCGGCGGCAGCCGCGAGGATAAGGGCGTTCTCGGTACCAGTGACGCTTGGCTCATCGAGGAAGACATCGGCTCCGACGAGGCGATCGACCGTCAACCTGTATCCATCATCGTCAACGACTTTGACACCTAACTGCGTCATCGCCAAGAAATGCGTGTCCAGCCGTCTCCGGCCGATCACATCGCCGCCCGGCGCTGGCAAAGTTACATGCCCGCACCGCGCCAGGAGCGGAGCCGCAAGAAGTATCGAGGCCCGGATGCGCGCGCTGAGCGCCGGATCGAGACCCTCCGGTCGCAGCGACGCGGCGAAAATGTCAAGCGTATTCGTATCGGACCAGTCCGCGGCTCCGCCTACGGAACGGATCAGCTCGACAAGCGTCTCCAGGTCGCGGATTCTCGGGACGTTCGTGAGGCGAACAGGGCTTCTGGAGAGTAGCGCGGCGGCCACGATCGGCAGCGCACCGTTCTTGTTTCCGGAGGGTCGGATGCTACCCGAAAGTTTGTGCCCGCCCTCGACGATGTATTGGACAGCTGTCATGATATTGGCGACAATATAGGCCCCCGGCGCCGTTCCTGGTCCCCCGAGCCGTATCTTTCAGTATACCGGGCTGGCCCTTCACTTGCACCTACAACGCCCATGTACGAGTTGACGCACGCTACAACGCTGCTGATTCAGGCGGCGCATGTTCTTCCGGACACTCTGGTCACGAAACAGCTGCCGCCAGGCATGGGCACTTTTGACAGGGTCGCCCAGGTAACCAGCTGGCTCATGTCACTGGTGGTGCTCGTTGCGGCGCTCGGGCTGGCTCCTGCCATCTGGAGCCTGCGCAAGACGTACAGAAAGCTCAACGACCTCATCGATCGAGTCAGTGGAGAGGTGACGCCGCTGGCTCGCAGCGCAGGCGTCCTGACGGATGACGCGAGAGAGATCGTTACGATGGTGAAAGGAGACGTTCGTCAGATTCAACAGACGGTAGCCGCCGCGAATGCGCGGCTGCTCAAGGCAGTAAAGGAAGCCGAGGCAAGGCTCGACGAGTTCAATGCGCTGATTGAAGTGGTCCAGGAAGAGGCGGAATCCGCTTTCGTTGGCACAGCATCTACCGTCCATGGCGTCCGGACAGGCTTTGCACAGGTATTTGACAATACGGAGGAATTCGAGGATGGCGGAGACGAAAACGGAGCATCGACCGGCGCGACCGGCGCGACCGGCGCGAATGCCACGAAACGGCCGCGGCACTCACCGCGGAGGCGTAGTGACCTCTCATGATGAAGATGTCGACCTCCTGACAGCAGCGCTCATCGGTCTCACCGTTGGCGTCGGAGTTACGATGCTATTCAGACGGCGGCCGGCCCCACGCACTGCTCTGTCGCGCGGCATGGAGCTAGCCAGCCGCGGTGCCCGTATGGCGTCGATGGCCGGCAATACCGGCGCACGCATGGCAGGAAAGGCAGCCGACGAGGCGCGCCGCGGGTATAGGCGTGGAAGAGAATGGGCAGATGACCTTTCGCTTGAGGCTGTCGGCGAGCAGCTTCACGATTATTTCGATGCCGCGAAAGAGGCAGTCGAGGACACCGTATCGGGGGAATTGCAGGATCT
>JBDTAW010000249.1:0-4896 GCA_039924445.1 Gemmatimonadaceae bacterium | reverse complement strand
GTGGCGCGGCTGAAGCCCGGTGTCTCGATAGACGCGGCAAGCCGAGACCTCGACGTGTTGATGAAGCAGCTGGCTCAAAGCTATCCGCGTACGAACAAGGACCACGGCGGCGCGGCGATACCGCTTCGCGATTCGCTGGTGGGTCCGGCGTCACGGACTGCGTTGCTGATACTGCTCGGCGCGGTCGCGTTGGTCGCGCTCATCGCCTGCGTGAACGTGGCCAATCTACTGCTCGCGCGCGGTGCGTCGCGGCAACGGGAATTTGCGGTACGCACAGCGCTGGGTGCGCGACCGCGCGACCTCATCGCGATGGCGATGGTGGAGAGCGTCATACTCGCGTTGATGGGTGGTGTCGCCGCGGTTTTGGTCGGATTCACCGCGACGCGTGCGATGGACGCAATTCGCCCGCCGTCGTTCGCTCAGTTCGGCACGGCCGGGATCGATTTTCGCGTGCTTGCATTCACATTTGTTCTGAGCCTCGTGACTGGATTGTTGTTTGGAATCGCGCCGGCGATCCAGTCAGCGCGACTCGCGACGCTGAATGGTACGATGCAGGATGGCGGACGCGGCGGCACGATCGGGCGGAGTGGGTGGAGAGTACGCGGCGCACTCGTTGCGGGCGAACTTGCGTTGGCGATGATACTGTTGGCCGGCGCCGGATTGTTGATCCGAAGCTTCGCGCGGCTGCAACAAGTGCCGACTGGCTTCGATGCAGCACGTGTGGCGGCGTTCGACATTTCGCTCCCGCCCGCGCGGTATCCCACGCCGGAGCAGTCGGAGATCTTCTTCGACCGCTTGCTCACTGGTTTGAGACAGGTGCCAGGAGTTCAGACCGCGGCCGCTGTCACAGGACTTCCGCTTTCCGGATACGACTTTTCGATAACTACGCGCGCCATCGACGGACAGATCATCCCGGACGCCGACCAGCCATCTACGCAGATTCGCGGCGCCACGCCCGACTATTTCAAGGCGCTCGGAATCTCGGTGTTGGCGGGGCGCGCGTTCGCAAAAACGGACCGGTATGGCTCACCGAATGTTGTTGTGGTGAACCAGGCCGCAGCCAAACTGTTGTGGAGGGGGGTCAACCCTGTCGGTCACACCATGGAGATCGGCACGAGTTTCGGCCTCGGGCGAGGGCGAGCGGGTGGCGAAGTAGTCGGTGTCGTGCATGACGTGCACGACGATCAACTCCAAACGCCACCGCGTCCGATTGTGTACTTTGCGCACGCGCAGTTCCCGGTTACCGACATGAGCATCGTTGCGAAAACGGCCCCGGGCATCGATCCCGTCAGTCTGGCAGCGGCTGTTCGTCGGCAGCTGCGCGAACTCGATCCGAATCTCCCCGTTCGCCGATTCACGTCGATGGAGAAGATCACGGGTCAGTCGGTCGCGGACCAGCGGTTCGCGATGCTGTTGCTGGCATCGTTCGCAGTGTTGGCACTCGTGCTGGCGGCGATCGGAGTGTTCGGCGTGATGAGTTACGTGGTGGGACAGCGTACGCGTGAAATCGGCGTGCGAATGGCGCTCGGCGCGAGCGGCGAAACTGTTGTTCGTGAAACGGTGCGACGAGCAATGCCGGCGGTTGTCGTCGGAGTGACAGTCGGCGTCGTCGGCGCGTTGGTACTTACGAGGTTGATGGCGAGATTACTCTACGATGTAACGCCGGCGGATGCAGGGACGTTCGTCGTGATGACGACGGCGCTGGTTGTGATAGCGGGGCTTTCTGCGTGGGTACCGGCCAGACGCGCGAGTCGGGTGGATCCGGTGACGGCGTTGCGAGCGGAATGAGGCGGGCTGATCGGCCCAACTTCTAGATGGAATTACCAAGCGGAGGCAGCGCATATACGCTGCCTCCGCTTGGAATCATCGCGGTTTACCGTTCCCTAGCTTCCGCGCTTCCGTCCAAACGGTTTGCCAAACTGTTTGCCAAGCAGTTTCCGGACATTCTCCGGCAGCTGCAGGCGGCGTTGCGTTGTGTGCGGAGCACGCTTGCCAACAGTCGGCGTAGCAAGGAAGGCGTGCGCCTGGCCCGTGCTGTTCACCACAGCCAACCCCGAGATCTGGCCCGACTCGTTGATCACCTGAGCGAGCACGATGTACAGTGGGGAGTCCGGGGGGAGCAGATCGTTGAGGTCAGTCATGACTCCATTCTGCCAGAGGTAGCCGCGGCAGTTGGTTTGCGTGGCATCGCAAGACGCGCCAACGATCTGACTGCGATCGTTATTCTGGAAGGGAATGTTCATCGCGTCTGCGGGGTCCGCGCTCATCAGCCCGAGGTCCCGCATGCCGGTCTTCCTGGTCCACAAGAATGGATGCAGGGTTCCATCGGAGTGTCCCGCTCCGCCGATCACCTCTCCCCGGTTATTTATGCTTGCCGCAGTGTTGACGCTCGGGTCGCCGAGGTTGCCGAGGTTGATCGGTGAACCGTGGTCCCAGAGCACGGCGTGCGGGCCCGTCGCCAATCCGCTGACGGTAGTGTTGGAACACAATCCTGACGAGCCGACTACCTGACCGTTGTCGTTTGCCCGCAGGGCAAAGCCTACCTCATCGCCGGGGAGTGGCGGGAGTTTCTTGATCTCGCCCCGATTCCATGTCACGGCTTGGAAATGGCTCTTCTGTGGCAGGACGCAGCTCGCGTCGAGCACGCCATCCTCCGCGGCTCCGATAATCTCCCCGCGAACGTTGGTCGTGAGCGCGGTGGCGTTGGTGCCCCCGAGTGTGGGAAGCTCGCGCAGCACCCCCCGGCGCCACACACCCGCGCGACAGACGAGGGCCGTGTTGAACCCGCAGAAATTCTCGTTGAGCGGATCGTTGTCCGCCGTTTCGGAGAGGATCGCCAGCTCCGGTCGGTCGGTCCGGCCACTCCCTTGACTGTTTGCCCCTCCGAGGGTGCCGAGGTCTGTCATGTGGCCATTTATCCAGGCGAATGCGTGCTGGTTCTCGTCTGAAGTATTTGCCGCGCCGCTGACCCGGCCGGCGTTGTTGATGTCGAAGGCGATGCTGAACGACCCGCCCAAAGTACCGAGATCAACAATGGTGTAGTTCGACGGCCCGGCCGTCGCGATGGCGACCGAGGCTGACGGGTCGACCGGCGCGGTTCGAATCGCCGTTGGTGCGTCGGCGCAAGCCACGGTCATCACAGTTGCGGCTGCGAGCGTTGTGGCGAACGAGATCCACTGGCGCAACGTGAGTCGGGAAATCCGATCCCGGTGCGCTGTGTTGTGGAGACAGTCTGGGGTTTGCGACAGGTGCGGAAGGGTGTGGATCGCGGTACTCATGGCGGTATTCCCTGGGTATGAGATAATGGTTCGGCGCTACTGCGGCGGGATCGGCGGCGGCGCCGTCCTGCTTCGCCGGATTGCGGTGCGGATCGGTCACCCGTACCTTGGACCGTGCAATCCGGCCGTATCAGCACACGCGCAGGATCGGCCCGAATCACGCAATGCTCGCGGGAATACCGTCGTACTGAGAGGTGGGACGTGGCCGAACAGGCAGACGCGGCGGCGCACGCGGCAGCCGAAGAAGAGGTTGCCGCGGCACTGGCGATGCTACAGCGTGGCCTACCCGACGGGATGAACCGGCTGATTCCGCTCGTATACGCGGAGCTGCGGCGCGTTGCCCATCGTCAGCTTGTCGCCGAACCCGCGGGGCACACTCTCTCCACCACCGCGCTCGTCCACGAAGCCTACCTGCGCCTGGCGGACCAGACGCACGTAGAGTGGGCGAGTCGCGCACAGTTTTTCGGCCTGGCCTCCCGGGCGATGCGGCGGGTCCTCGTCGATTATGCCCGCCGCCGCCAGGCAGAGCGGCGAGGTGGCGCCGATCGGCGGCCCGTGGCGCTCGACGATGCAGAGATCGGCGAGGATAACGGCGCGATGGCCATCGCTGCGCGTGGCGACGAGCTCCTTGCGCTTGACGAGGCACTCGACCGGCTTTCGGAAGTCGACCCGCGGCTCGGCCGCGTGGTGGAATGCCGCTTCTTCGGGGGACTAACCGAGGCAGAAACGGCCGAGGCGCTCGGCGTGTCTCAGCGTACCGTCGCCGGCGATTGGTTGATGGCGAAAGGATGGCTTTATCGGGCACTCCGCTCATAGGATCGGTGACCGACCCGCCCCGACAGTCAGCACCGGATCACGAGCGGCCAACGGCGGTGCAACGCTGGGCCGAGGTCCGTGCCAAGGTGGAAGCGGCCATGGCGCAAGCACCAGAGGCGAGAGCCGACTTCCTCGACCGCGCCTGCGGTGACGACGCCACGTTGCGCGCGGATGTCGACGCGCAGTTACACGCTTGTGAGTGCGCCGCTCAGTCGGCGGCGTTCCTCGCCGAACCAGCTGCGGTGTTCGCCGCAGAGCTCTTCGCCGGAGCGGCGCCCGACGAGTTCGTCGCGGACTTTGTACCCAGTCTGGATGCTGACGCAGATCGGTGGACGGTGGAGGTGCCGCTCCGGGCCGCGTTGGCCGGGCGGTATGACATTGAGCGGGAATTGGCGCGTGGCGGGATGGCGACCGTTTACCTGGCACGGGACCGTCGCCACGACAGACTCATCGCGCTCAAGGTGTTCGACCCCGCGCTCGGCGCCGCGGTGAGCGCCGAGCGCTTCCTGCACGAGATACGCATCACCGCAGGTCTCACGCACCCGCACATCCTGCCGCTCCACGATTCGGGAGAGGCGGCCGGATTTCTGTACTATGTAATGCCGTTCGTCGATGGCGAGACCCTTCGCGAGCGGCTCGCGCACGAGCCGCGGCTTGCGCCCGACGCGGTCCTGCGGATCGTGCGCGAGGTAGCGAGCGCGCTCGCCTATGCGCACCGACACGGCGTGGTGCACCGGGACATCAAGCCAGCGAACATCCTGATCGAGGACGGTCACGCCGTAGTGGCTGATTTTGGTATCGC
>JBDTAW010000248.1:0-2716 GCA_039924445.1 Gemmatimonadaceae bacterium | reverse complement strand
GGATACGACTGCGACCAGTTCCGCGTGTCGGGGCTGTCATTGTAAAGTTGACGTCCCTGCGTCCACACGAGATACAGTGTTGAGCCGGGCCGGTACTCCCAGCGGACTACTGTATTGGACTTGAACTCACGATCGCTGAAACCGGAGAGCGCACTGGCCGGCGCGTTGTAGCCGAGATAGCGATCCGTATAGGAAGTTGCGCGAGGCGTTGCGCTGAGCTCGCGCGCATCCGCATACGTACCATTAGACACGAACGGCTGAGCGTACAGCTGGATCGACAGCTGCGGGGTCGCGATATATGAGGCGCGCAGAGCTGTAGCTATCGTCTGCTGATTCAACCGAGCGAATGCGTAGTGCGTTGCGGTCGTGACGCTATCCCGAAAGTTGCCGATCCATTGTGTGTCATTGATGTTATGCGATACACCAACATCGAGAGAGAAAAGAAGTTGGCTCGATGCACGTACTTCCACACTCGGATCTATACTGACTCTGGAACTGCGGCCACCGTCTGTCCGCATGAAATTAGCCGCGAACGACGGTGCGATTCTTCGTCTGTCATCCCCCTGGATCTGAAGCCACGGCGCAATGTAGCTCGACTGGCGCACTGCCGGTCCGCCGCGCGCACAGCGGTCGCAGTAGGTCGCTCCCAACTGGCCAACCGTCACACCTGTATGGATTCCCCAGTTGTTGTGAAATATCATTTGTGCGTTCGTATTCACCGCTCGCTCGAGCAACAGCCCGTCGGTCGTCCAGTAGTTCCAGAAATTCCCGTTCAATCTCAAACTATTGTAAAGCCGAGTTGGGCTGAAGAAATTGAGCGCGCCCCAGTTGTTCCACTGTTGCTGATCGGCGCGTTGCAGGTATCCAATGTCGTTGACTTCGTAGCCAGCCGACTGACGCGAGTAGTTCGACTCAAAACGAGTGATACCGCCGCCGTACTTGCCGATCGAAAATTGCTCTGCGTTTCCACTCAGCGACGTCAGGCTGGAATCGACTTTGAGATTCCCATCGGGGCGCTGGTAATAGTGGACAGCGTTCATCTGGGTGTTTGTAATCGCAGTCGTTGTGCCTGTTACATCGCTTGCGGTGTAACTCCCCGACATCCGGTAGTTGTTATCCAGGAACTTGTGCGAGAAATCGAGGCCGCCCACGGTCGCGGTGCGCCTGAGTGCATTCCGGGTCCAGGAATCCGTGGACCTGTCAACGCTCGTTGCGATGATCCCGATGTTGCTTGCACCGCCACGAAAATCCCGCTGGATTCGCGCAACACCATAGTTGGTCGCTGGCTCGATCGTTCTGTCAAGAGAGCCAGTTGCCCGTTCGGTCACAGCATCGAGCACTCCAACGGAGAAATCCTTGCCGACACGCCCACTGAGTTTTGCGGCTCCGAGGATGGTCGTAGAAGTCGGCGAACTCGCGTCGCCGTAGGAGCCGAGTAGCTGCGGTGCACGTCCGATGCGCCTGGAGTAGAACAATCCTTCCGAGTTGCAGTTGACCGCACTGCAGTTGAGGTTGAAGGCGTAGCGTCCCTGGCCCTCTACAAAAAATGGTCGCTGTTCGCTGAAAAACGTCTCGAATGCGCCCAGGTTGACCACCGACGGATCTGCCTCGACCTGTCCGAAGTCGGGATTCACAGCAGCGGTCAACCGCAGGCTCGGCGTTACACCAATCTTGAGATCGGCCCCCGCCGAGAACCGCTGTGCACGACCGTAGGAATCGTTCCCAGCGGTCGAGACGTTCTTGGTCACCGCGTACGGCACCAGTTCGATCGGATGCATCGACCCCACATCGCCGATTCCAGTTACCGTTCCCAGTTGCGACACCGTTGTGCCCTTGCTGATACGAAACGTCGGCCAGCTCACGCGCTCCTTGAAACGATCAATGTCCCGCCAGATGCCGAAGCCGATCGTATGCACAGTCGTGTTGGTGAAGCCGAGCTGTGACATCGGGATCGCGAATTCAGCAGTCCATCCGAGCGAATCGATCGACGTAGCAACATCCCAGACACCATCCCAGGTACCGTCTTCGCCGGTGTCGTTGTACATCGCGTAGTCGCGCTTCACGCCGCCAGGACTGACGGCAAACTCGTATCCGCTTCGCCTGTCATGGTAGGAGTCAATCATGACCTTCAACTGATCCGTGGGAGGTCGATCGTCGCGCCGCGCGAGCGTCGTGCGGATCTGCGACGGCTGAGGGTCAAAGGCCCGAATGAATACGTAGATATTGTGGCTGTCGTACGCGACCTTGAATTCGGTGCGGAATCGCGGATCACCGTTCTCGACCGGGTCGAACTCGCGAAAAGCGGTAACCGCTGGCGCGACATGCCAGACGGGATCGTCATCCAATCCGTCAATTACCGGCGGATGATCCGCATGGGTAGCAACAACAGAAGTCGAAAGTGCAGATTCACCGCTATCAGGTGCGACTTTCTGGTTTGTCTGCGCGGAAGCGTTTGCCGATGCGAATAACGAGACGACGATCGAAGATATGGCTAGCGCGCAATGCCGCGCCGGCCGGATATATGAAGGCAAAGTGGAAAGTGGCAGGTGTACGGGTGGCCCGCTTGCGGATTCGCGTGCTGAAGCCGCTCGTCCACGTGTAAGATGCCGCCGGCATCAATAAGGTTTGCTCAACCGGCTGGCTTTGCGGAAGGCGATATGGAAACGTCTGACTAGTTCACCACGACCATCGAAAATCCGTCGTATCCCTTGAGCCC
>JBDTAW010000247.1:0-1915 GCA_039924445.1 Gemmatimonadaceae bacterium | reverse complement strand
GCGTCGGGAATTTCATTTTACCGCTTTATCGCTCCCATTTTTGCGGGAGCGCTCTTCGCTGTGGCGCTCGGATTGGTGCTTGGAGAGTGGGCGCCGCACACCAACAAGCGTCGGGTGGAATTGCTGGAGACGCAGCGTTTCGCGAACAACTCAGACAGGTTCAATTTCGCTTACGCCGGGGATGCAGGTCGGGTCTATAAGATCGGCGGGTTGCATCTCGCGACCAAAAAGGCGGATGGGATAGACATCGAACGGAAGGGCAGCGGGCCGGACTATCCCTCCTATGTCGCGACGGCAAGTGCCGCGGCATATACGCCACGAGGATGGGTACTGGGTCGCGGCACCATGCATATCATAACTGGCGACGCCTCCAACGTAACGTTTACATTCGATTCACTCTACGACAAGCAGTTCACAGAGAAGCCCGAGGAGTTGATTGCGTCGGCCCGGGCGCCGCAGGAGATGGATTTCGCCGAGCTTGGCCGTTTCATCAAGGCGATGGAACGGTCTGGAACTGATGTCAACAAATGGCGGGTCGAGCGGATGCTGAAGATCGCGATTCCAGTCACGAGCCTGGTGATTCTGCTTTTCGGCGCGCCGCTTGCAACGAGCACCCAGCGAGGTGGGACTGCATACGGCGTCGGTATAAGCCTGGCGACTACCGTAGTTTTTCTCATGCTGATACAACTGACGAAAGCGGTCGGGGGAAAGGGGCTCATTTCTCCGGAGCTGGCCGCGTGGCTTCCGAGCATTCTGTTTGGGGTAATTGGATTGACACTATTCGCGCGTGTGCGTACCTGAGTGAGGGTAATAGACAAGGTCGCCGGGCCGTTTTCGCACGTCGGTGAGCGTGGCTACTTCGCGGCCGACATCGTTCGTGCGTTGCCGGACTGGCGGACATATGGCCGCGAGACGATCCGCCAGATGCGGAATATCGGCGTGGACTCTGTACCGCTCGCAATCATTGTCGCTGCATTCATCGGGGCTGTCACCGCATTCCAGACGCGGTATCAGTTGTTTGGCGGCGTCCAGCTTTCGGTGGTCGGGCTGATCTCCCGACAATCCATCATTCTGGAGCTGGGTCCACTGCTGACGGCGCTTGTGCTTACTGGAAGGGTGGGCGCCAGAATCACTGCCGAACTTGGAACGATGCGGGTGACAGAGCAGATCGACGCTCTTGAGACGCTGGCGTATGATCCGATTGCATATCTGATCGTGCCGCGAGTATTGGCGGCGATCATAATGTTACCGATCCTGACGGTATTTGCTGACGCAGTTGGCGTGGGGATGGCATTTCTGACGTCAATCGTCGCGACGGACATCCTCCCATCGGATTTCATGGCGGGACTACAGCTTGCGTTCGCGCCGTTTCAGATCGTGTACTCGCTGATCAAGGCCACCGTATTTGGCGCGGCGATAGCATTCTTCTGTTCGTATGAGGGTTACCATGCGAGTGCGGGCGCCGAGGGTGTTGGGCGGAGCACGGCTACTGCAGTCGTTATAACATCGGTGGCGATACTGGTGCTGGATGCTGTTACCGCGCTGCTTCTGGCGCCATACCTGCAAGCCTGAACTGAACTGAGATCATGAGAAAAACTCGCGACGATATTCTTGTCGGTGTGGTAATCGTGCTGGGGCTGCTGATCGCCATAGTCGGATCATTGTGGCTCGCGCGTGGTGGGCTGTCAAAGGGATATCCGCTTTACGCGAAGTTTGCGTGGGGTGCGGGTCTCAAGACCGGCGCTCCAGTCTGGGTGAGCGGCGCCGCCGTTGGATATGTGGCTGACGTGAACTTTGAACCGGATGGCACGCTGCTGACGCAGTTGCGAATCACGAGCAAGCAGCCGATTCCGAAGCAGAGTCCGGCGTCGGTCGTGCCGAACGGCATCTTTGGCGATGTGGCAGTGAATTTTAC
>JBDTAW010000246.1:0-41900 GCA_039924445.1 Gemmatimonadaceae bacterium | reverse complement strand
CGCCAAACCTGTTCGGCCTCGATCCGTTGAGCAGGACTTGAAGCTCTTGCACTCGATGTGCTCTTGGGCCACGACGGTTCGCGTTGGTCGTCGTGGTCGGTTGCTCGATCGCAATCCACTCGCCGGCGTCAGGCGAATGAGAGAGCAGAACCCAAGACGAGAGGTAGCAACGTGGGAGCGCTTCACGGCCACCCGCGCCGCTATCGCAGAACTGGCCGCTGGCGTCGATTCTCTGACCTCAACGGTTTATGCCAAGGTCGATCTAGCCTTGGTGATCGCTGAGGGCACAGGGCGGCGTTTAGGAGCAATAGCGAAGCTTGATTGCGCCGACTTGGATCTCGCCAACGAAGTCATTACGTGGCGAGCTGAGACGGACAAGAAAGGCAAGAAGTGGGTTGTCCCGATGCCCACCGGATTAGCCAGCGTGATAAAGGCGTACATGGTGAAGACGGGGACGCGGTTCGGGCATTTGTTCACCGATCCGAATGACGCGGCCAAGTCGATGAGTCGGCATGTATTCGCTGATTACTTGGAGAAGGCTGAGAAGCACGCCAAGCTTCCGAAGTTGGAAGGAGCTCTGTGGCACGCTTACCGGCGGAGTTGGGCCAGTGCAAGAAAGCATCTGTCACTGGTCGATGTGGCTGCCGCTGGCGGATGGTCAGATACTGGCACCCTGCTCCGGTGCTATCAGCACGCCGATCAAGAGACGATGCTGGCGGTAGTCAACGAGCCTCGGAAGGTCACAGCAAAGGCTCAGGCAGGTTGATGCGGGACGGTATTGAGCTCGCTTCGGTACAGGTCCACGGTACAATTAGACCCACAACTAGACACAGCAGTTAGACGGAACGCAAAACCCCACACCGTAAGACGATGCGGGGTAAGCATTTACCAGGTCGGGGCGACTGGATTCGAACCAGCGACCTCCTGCTCCCAAAGCAGGCGCGATACCGGGCTACGCTACGCCCCGAGCACAGGAAATTAGTCAGCGCGGCCGCGTTGCGGGAGCGAAAGCGGCAATTCTTTCTCCAGGGCGTCCAGAAGCGCCCTGAATGCACGACCGCGATGGCCGATGCGGCGCTTCGCATCTTCGGAGGCCTCGCCGAACGTCTGCTGCAACTCATTCGAAACAAAATGCGAGTCGTAGCCGAACCCGCCGAATCCGCGTGGTTGCTTAACTACCTCCCCCGCAGTACTGCCAGTTCGAACTATCGCGACGTCGCCGTCCGCGAACGCTGCTGCACAGACGAACTCCGCCGCCGCCGGCAATGCGCTCAGTCGACGCAGTTGTGCGATGAGCGTTGCATTATTTGCCGCGTCGAGCGAGCGACCCGTAAGGTCGGTCCGGCCCGACAGGCGCTTGCTCCGCACACCGGGTTTGCCTCCAAGCGCCTGGACTGCAAGACCGGAGTCGTCCGCAAATGTCGGGAGACCTGTACGTCCGTGAAAGTACTGCGCCTTGGCGAGTGCATTCTCCTCGAATGTCTCCCAGGACTCGATGGATTCTTCGTCCGCGGTCTCGGGTACGCCAACTTCGTTCAGGTCGGTAATCTCAACCTGATGTTGTGCGAAAATGTCGCGAAGTTCGCGCAACTTTCCCGGGTTGCGGGTCGCGATCAGGTAGGGACGCACGTTCACGCGGCAAGCGCCATGCGTTGCATTTCGGCCAGCTCGGTAATCCCGCGTGTTGCAAGATCAAGCAGCCGATCCAGCTGTGCCCGATCGAATGTTCCGTGCTCGCCAGTGCCCTGCACCTCGACGAACTGACCTTCGGAACTCATGACAACGTTCATATCCACCTCCGCGCGCACATCCAGATCATAATCGAGGTCGAGACGCGTAATTCCATCAATCACGCCAACGCTTACCGCGGCAACACGGCGACGCACTGGCGATGCATCAAGCCGACCAGTTGAGACAAGCCAGTTGAATGCATCAACCGTTGCAACGGCGGCACCAGTTATCGCCGCGGTGCGCGTCCCGCCGTCGGCCTGTAGTACGTCGCAGTCAAGTTTGAGCGTGTACTCGCCAAACTTGAAGTCGTCCAGCATCGCCCGAACGCTTCGCCCGATCAGTCGCTGGATCTCCTGCGTACGACCGCCGAGCTTGTCGCGCTCGCGAGACGTGCGTGTGCGCGTCGCACGTGGAAGCATTGCATATTCGGCGGTCAGCCAGCCCTCGCCTTTCCCTCGGCGCCACGACGGAACACCTTCCTCAATTGTTGCAGCACAAAGCACCTTTGTCATTCCGAACGAAATGAGACAGGATCCTTCTGCATATGGAGACACTGCACGTTCGATCGTTACCGGTCGCAACGCGTCCACGCCACGTTCAACTGCATCAGCACTAACCACGCATCCGCTCTATGATTGAAGTAGTCGATTGACCTGGTGTGAGTGGCACAACAATCACGTCGCCGCCACTTGCGCGGACTTCTGCTGCACCTACGATTGTGGATTCGGTGTAATCTCCGCCCTTCACGATTACATCGGGACGCAGGTACCGGATCAATTCGAGAGGAGTATCCTCGTCAAACACCGCGACAATGTCCACGGCCTCGAGGGCGGCGAGCACGTAAGCACGCTCGGCCTGCGAACGCACCGGGCGCGATTCGCCCTTCAGTCGCTTAACGGAGTCATCCCCGTTGATGCCGACTACGAGCGCATCACCGGCGGCGCGCGCCGCCTTGATCACATCGACATGACCTGGGTGAAGCAAGTCGAAAACCCCGTTGGTAAACGCCACTCTGCCCCAGAAGTCGCCGCGCCAGTCGTGCATGGCATCCCACGACATGACCTTGGATGCAGGATCACGCGGACCGGTCAAAGCGGTCCTTCCTCATTAAGGATGAAATGCACAGGCCTCGAGTAGCGAAATATTTGCCACGTGTCGATGTAGGATCCGAAAACGCGTATCTCGTTCGGCGCGCGCTCGACGGTGACGTGATACGCCTCTTCAGGCAAGCCCAACGAGTCCGCAGCGGCCCAGATTTCCTCTCGCATCGCGTCGTTGCTGCGAAATGTTGCGTAACGCACCTGCTGATCCACCGCGTCGCGGAATCGATAGAAGCGCATGTATGGTGCGCCCACATGCATTCCACCGTAAATAATAATCGCAAGGATCAGCAGCCACGAGAGACATCCCATCTCCGTGCTGGCGCGCCGATTCACCACTGCGATTGCACTCCCTCGACGATCGCCTTGACCAGCTTATCGACAGCCATCGATCGCCCGAGGCTTTCCTGCCCTTCGGCGTACTGTCCGTCTACGATGTAATTCTTTCGGGACCAGAGGCTCTTTCCGTTCGTCTGATCGACCACATCGACGTCAAGGACTATTTCGAGCGAACGCTGAACGGCGGTAGCGGTGCGTGAGCGCGCATCGACACCAATGGGGATCCCGGATTCGTACCTGCGGATGGTTCCGCGCACGACGGCGCTGGCCTTGGCTTCGGACGATTCCCGAAGGCCGAGTCTGCTTATCAGACGCACACGGAGCGAGTCCGATATCTCGCGCTGGACGTCGGCAACGGCGGTCTGATTGTCGAATGGGATGACGGCGATTGTGTGGACGTGCGAAGGCAGGCCACCGCCGTGAAAGCCGTAAAGGCAACCGGAGAGGGCGACCAGCAGAGGTGTGACGAGGAGGAGCTTCTTAAAAGCGCCAGATAGAAGCATCAAACTGGGCCACCGGTTGTTGATTCTGTATATCAAGGACGAGCGAACGACGCCCGGACAACTCGTAACGGACTTTTTTTCCAGGATTCCGCTCGACCCATTCTACTATCCGGCCCGAGGCAATGCGTTCCAAACGGACGAGTTGCCCGTTGATCGCCGTGACGCGCCACGCAACCGGATTCCCGATGGACGCCCGGAGGGTGTCGCCAGAGACTCGGATTATGGTGTCCGCGACAGGAGGGATCGCAAGGCGACCGAGAGCGGCCCACAACAACGGTGCGGGCGGAATGAGATCGAGTCCTCGGGCGCCAGGGGGAACTATAAGACTGTCGCCGACGAGTACCGCACCTGCGGCCGCGCCGAAACCACCGCCGAGAAAGAGGTCAACTCTCGCGTGATCGGGCGGGCCCAGGCGCGCCACTCCATCGCCACGAGCAACAATTGAATTGTCGTTCAATTCCCAGTTGAATGTCAGCTTCTGGGGTACAGGCGGCAGATCAAACGACGGCAGTGACGGATTGAGGGGCGCAACGCCCCGCAGTGGTTGTATGCGTGGTGCGCATGCAACAGCAATGGCAACCGAAATCGCAAGAACACCCGCCAGCAAAGTGCGAAGCAGCATTGTTCCGGGTGCGAAAGTGCAGAGCGGGAGTTTCACCACAGGATGCGGATAGAGTTGATAGCGTCGCCCTCGACCAGAGAATCCATCGCTGCGAGTCCCGATGTGACACGGCCGAATACGGTGTAGTGGCCAGTCAGATGCGGCTGCGGCGTGAGCGTCAAGAAATACTGGCTGCCACCAGTGTCGGGACCCGAGAGAGCCATTCCCACGGCGCCACGAGAGTACGGGAGTAACGTGAGTTCATCCCTGATCGCGTAGCCCGGGCCGCCTTCGCCGTCGCCACGCGGATCACCGTCCTGCGCGACAAAGCCTGGTACGACGCGGTGAAATCGCAGATTGTCGTACGCATGCCTGTCCGCAATCGTCGTGAAGTTGACCACGGTCAGCGGCGCGCAGACACCATCGAATGTGATAGTGATCGGCCCGCGAACGGTGTGCAGAATCGCACGCGGTGCTCTGCCATGCAGCGATGGAAGCACGACTCGACGAACAGCATCCTCGTACCATTCCAGTGGCCGTTCGACCGCCAACGTGTCGACAGTGCGCGCAGTGGAGTCAGCGACGAGTGCGCGCACCATCGAGTCCGGATCGGTTCGGCCGGCGCGGAGAGCGCGCTGGACAACACTGTCCTTACGCGCGGTATCGCTGCGGATCAGCGCACCGAACGCCGCCGCGCGGACTCTCGCGTCGGCGTCGTGCACTGCGGACAGGGCCACCGCGCGGGCTCGCGCAGTATCGGCGGTGCCTTGCCACGCACCTACAACAGCACTCCGCATGCGCCAATCCGGTGACGCGCGCCACTCGGCGTCGCCTCCGAGGGTAATACCCTGCTTCGCTGCACCCTCGAGTAGTGAGCGGCGCACCTTGTAGCCGGTGTCCGCGCGCCATGCTTCACGCCAGGCGGAGCTTACCGTATCGAACGCCGATCCCGCGCTTTGCGCTGCCGCGACACGGACATTCGCGTCGCGATCGTGCAGTGCGTGCAGGATGATCGGACGCGCCAACGCACCGAACGTCGCGATCGAGCTCAGTGCGTTTATCCGGACGTACGGGCTCTGATCATACACCAGTTTGCGCAGGCGAGCGACAGCTGGTTCGCGGAGCGAATCACCGACGACACGTTTGTTCAAATCGTTGGCGAGTTGCGCTCTGAAGCCTGCGTCAGGCGCTCTCGCGACGAGCAATGCACGTGCGCCCCCCGGAGAACGCTGGCGCGCAATAGCGTACGCTGCGGCCCATCGAATGTCGGGATTAGAAGCCTTGAGATACCGTGCGACCGACGCGAAATTCAGCGGCCGAATCCGTGAAGTGGCAAGCAGCAGCTCGCGCAAGGCAGCCGTGTGGTACTTCCCAGTGCCTCGCACACCGGCGAGCAATTGCGCGATGGTATCCGCCGCTGGTCGACCGACCTCGCCGATTGCCCACGCAGCTGCCGGCGCATTCGGTCCACGAGCGCGGACGGTAGTTGCCATCAACGACATCGACGCAGTGTCGCGAACGAGGCCGAGACCAAAGAGCGCGGTCGAGGCAACGACGGAATCCGCATCATTCGTCAGCGAACGGAGAAGCGGCAGCGCGTCGCTTCGGTGGCGCAATGCAACTTGCGACAATGTCCGAGCTGCAACGCGTCGAATCTCGCGTTCGGGCGAACGAAGCGCGATCCCGATCAGAACAGTGTCGAGCACACGTTGATCGGCGGACTTGAGGATGCGGGCGTACAGTGCAACATCGATGGAATCCGCACGTGCAATTATTCCTGACGTCACGTCGCGCGATACTGGCACAGTGCGCGACTCGACGGCGCCTGCGCCCAGGAGCGCGGCAACGACAACGAGATTCAGAAGCATGTCAGCGAACTACCCGCACGCGTTCGAGTTGTTGCCTGAGATCATCGGGTATGCAGGAGCCGCGGCCTTCGCGTGTCATCGCGACAAGGGTTGTGTATCCGGTTGCAATCAGACCGCCATCGGCGAGCTTGATGTCGTAGTCGAAACGCACCACGCGCGAGCGAACTTCGGTAACACGAGTCGTGACGCGGATCACGTCGTCGTAGCGGGCCGGCTTGACGTACCGAAGGTGAGCTTCCACAACCGCGAGCGCGAGTCCTTCGCGCTCGATCTCCCCGTAGGTCTTTCCGCCCAGGGCGCGTATGAGGTCGGTGCGACCAATGTCGCACCATGCGAGGTAGTTGGCGTGATAAACCACGCCCATCTGATCAGTTTCCGCGTAACGGACGCGGACTTCGGTCACCTGGAGCATTTGTTAAGATACCGCCGCTGCGCTAAGCTTGTCGCGTGCTGAATACTACATGTCATATCGTGTCCGACCTTCATCTTGGCGTCGCGACGCCAGTTACAGAACGGTTGTTCGAATCGTATCTGGCGTCGATCGCGGGCAAGGTGCGGACGCTCGTAATCAACGGGGACTTGTTCGACTTCTGGTTCGAGTGGAAAACCGTGATCCCGCGGCGGGGATTTCGTACCCTCGCGGCGCTGGCTGCGCTACGCGACAGCGGCACCGAAGTCCTGTACATTGCCGGGAACCACGATTGCTGGGGCGGTGAGGTGCTGAGAGAGGATGTGGGCGCCGATTACATCACCGGTCCGTGGGAGGGAGAAATCGGGCCGTGGAGGGTTCGTGTAGAGCACGGCGACGGCTTGCGCGAGACCGAGGACCGTAAATACCGGATGGTGCGGCCCATCATGCGATCGCCGCTCGCCATCCGCCTATTCCGAAGTCTCCACCCCGATTGGGCAACGCGTCTCGCATCGGGCAGTTCGAGCGCGAGCAGGACGTACGCAGCGCGGGATGGTGGAGCGGGATTACGCGCGATAGCGCATGCGCGACTGGCAGCTCAACCCGAGTTGAATGTTGTTGTGCTTGGCCACTCGCACGTGGCGGCGCTCGAACGTGTTGGTGCTGATCAAGTCTTCGCGAATGCCGGTTCCTGGCTCGACGCGCCGACCTATCTGGAAATCACCGATGAGGCGATATCACTGTTGCGCTGGACGGGGTCAGCCGAGCGTGACAGTCTCTACGTGATCAATCGCTGAGCCAAGGAATCGCTTCCCCACATTCCTGAACTGTTCGGGAACGTCGGACGCGATAAATCGGAGCCGGCGGGTGTCGCTTCGTGCCGGGTGACGCAGCCCGCGATCTGCAAGCAGTCGGGCGACTTCGCCTGCGGTTTCTTCAGCGCTGTCGATCAGGCGAATATCGGGGCCCACTGCGCGCGCAATTACGGGTTTGATGAGCGGGTAGTGCGTGCAGCCGAGCACGATAGTATCGATGTCGGTGTCGCGAAGCGTCGACAGATAATCATGCGCGACTAGTTCAATCGCCGGGTGATCGAGCCAACCCTCCTCGATAAACGGAACGAAAAGAGGGCATGCCCGCGGAACCACATGTGCGGCCGCGTCGAGTGCATGGATTGCGCGCTCGTATGCGCCTGAGGTGATTGTACCCTGTGTTCCGACGACGCCGATCGAATGCGCATCCGACGCTCGTACGGCAGCACGCGCACCGGGCTCGATCACCCCTGTGATGGGAATATCAAAATGTTCGCGCAGTGACTCTGCGGCGTGCGCGGTCGCCGTATTGCAGGCGATCACGACGTTCTTCACCCCCTGTTCCTGCAGGAAGGAGGTGATCTCGTGAGCGTAGCGATTGACCGTCTCCGGACTCTTGGGACCGTACGGAACCCGTGCGGTATCGCCAAAATATATGATGTCTTCGTCAGGCAGTTGGCGCATCAGTTCGCGCACAACTGTGAGGCCCCCAATTCCGGAATCGAATACACCAATTGGTGCGGATGATCGAGTGGGCATCAGAAGTTCAGTGATGCGCCGACGGCCGTGCCATTGCGTGTCGGGGTAACACCAAGAGTCGCGTTGAAGTCCCAGAGGTTCGCTGCGACGTAGGCGTCGACGCCCGATATGATGTGATTAAAGATGATTGCCGCCAACCAGTCTTCGTAGTGTGTGCGCCGTGCACCAATACGCGCTACGAGGCGGTTCTGAGTGTAGCCTGTCGCCTTGATGACACCCGTCACCGTGTCCGCGGAAAACCCCGTTGGGATGCTGTCTGAGCGCGCGGAACGTGCTTCGCGCAGATCCATTGCTGCCTTGCGTGCCATTCCGAGGGAGAGTACTTCACCCACGGCGAACATTATCGAGGCTGTCGGTCTATTCAGTCGCGATTGCGCGTAACCGGGAAGCAGCAACGAATAGACCATTGCCCTCCGCGGCGAGATGGGCGGGTGTTCAAGCGAATCGGCAATCGTGTCAGACGCGGCCGGATTGCTCTGTACGGCGACGGGGATGGAACGCTGTGCATGGAGTGAGTTCGCGGAGAGCAACAGCGCGGCCAGTGCCAGCAGCGAGGATGTCACTACGCGAAAAATGGCGCGACGGCGAGCCTCCGCGCGAAACTGCACGTCAGCTCTTGACGGCGACGATGGCGTCGATCTCGACAAGGGCACCGCGCGGTAGTGCGGAAACCTGCACTGTTGAGCGCGCGGGGCGAGCGTCACCGAGCCAGCGAGCGTACACCTCGTTGACCAGGGGAAATGCGGCCATATCGTGAAGATAAACCGTCGTCTTCGCGACGTCTGCCCATGACGCGCCAGCCTGCGTGATTACAGCAGTCAAATTGCGCATGACGATCTCAGCCTGCTCATGCACGTCGCCTGTGGACATCTGGCCGTTCGCTGGATCCAGTGCAATCTGGCCAGCGGTGTAGAGCATACCGTTGACCGTAACTCCCTGCGAATATGGACCAATCGCGGCGGGCGCGTGATCGGTATGGATGTGCTGGAGCGTCATCTGTCGAGCGTGAAAGTGCGGACGGGGTCATCCGCCTCACCTTCATGGCGCGACGGAAGCACGAATCAGGAAATATACCGCGTGGTTAAACCGGATCACGCCAAGGGAGTCCGCGTAGCGAGCCGACTGCGGCCGACGATTTGAGGCTGTGCGCCGCGATCAGAGACCCGAAGGCGGGTCGAAGCTTTCGGGTTCGTCCGGCACCAACTTGAGGTGGCGAGGCGCCGCCGGACGTGGTAGTGGGGGACGTGCTGCTGTGCGGTAATATGGGTCGATTGCGTGCAGGGATTCTCTCAGCTCGCGGTAACCCTCAAGCGCGCGCGACTGCGCAATCGACGCCTCGAGACTGTCCGGGCCAAACTGTGCTTCGGCGAGGCGCGCCACGTAATAGCTGCGCCAGGTCTCCCGCACAAGCCGCTCGGTGCGAACGGAGGACGTCATTCCGCGACGGAGCATGTCCTTGCTGAGTTGTGGAATCTCTGGTGGTTCCGTCGCGTTGGCCATGCTTGTGGTATCGGCATTTCGCCTCCTCTGGCGCAACATGAAAACGCAAGTACAGTATGTACGCAATCGTACATTACTTGCCAGACTCTCGCGTGGGATGTATTGCCGCTCAGCCGAGCTGGAAAAGACGTCGTGCGTTGGCGACCGAGAGCGCCCCGATCGTCGCTCGGTCGGCCCTTCTCGCGGCCGCAACGCTGGCCGCCGTGAGGGCGACCCACGCAGATTCGTTCCGTTTCCCGCGGTGCGGGACTGGAGCCAGGTAGGGGGCGTCCGACTCGATCAGGATTCGGTCATCGGGAATTGCACGGATGGTGTCATCCCCTGCCCAGTTCCTGAACGTGACGATACCGCTGAAGGAGACGTACCAGCCGGCGTCCAGCGCGACCCTTGCCAGGTCGATGCCACCGGTGTAGCAGTGCAGCACGCCGACGACGTTTTCCCTGCCCGCCTCGCGCACCATCGACATCGTGTCCTCATCAGCGTCTCTTGTGTGGACGACGACGGGACGGGAATATCGCTTCGCCAGCTCGAGTTGCATCGCGAACGCACGCCGCTGCTGATCGCGCGGCGAATTGTCATAGTGATAATCGAGACCGCATTCGCCAACCGCGACTGCGCCGGAATCGAGGAAACGTTCGAGCGCCGGTATATCCTCGCGCGGGTTGAATGACGCAGCATCGTGGGGATGAATCCCGGCGGTAAATGCGACAAAGCCCGGATGCGTTTCCGCGATCCGGGCCGAGCCGAGCGCCTGCTCGATGGATGCACCGATGCAGACTATGCCTTCAGCGCCCGCATCACGGGCGCGACCGATTACTGCCTCGCGGTCACCGTCGAAGGCTTGATCCGCGAGGTGGGAGTGGCTGTCGAAGAAGTGTTCCATACTGGTCCGGCGTTTTTGCGAGGATACTTGTTCTCGATCCAGAGGAGTACTGGGCCTGCAATATAGACGGAGCTGAAGGTACCAGTCACAATACCGAACATCATCACCCATGCGAATGGTCGGATGACCTCGCCTGCAAAGATCAGCAGCGCGAGCGTGGCGGCGGCTGTCGTAGCGTGGGTCAGGATGGAGCGAGGCAGGGTTTCGTTAATACCGCGATTAAGCGTATCATACAGCGATTCCTTGCGCCCCTTCCGCAGGTCCTCTCGAACGCGATCGAAAATGATGATCGTGTCGTTCAAGGAGTAACCGAGCACGGTGAGCAGTCCGGCGACGACCGTCAGGGACACTTCCAGGTGCATGAGTTTCACGAAGGCAAGCGTCGTGAACACATCATGGCCTGTCGCAATTACAGCGGCCAGTCCGAAGCGCCACTCGAATCGAATTGCGAGGTAGACAAGCGTGATTGCGAACGACAGAAGGATCGCGATCAGCGCGTTGCGACGAAGTTCATTTCCGACCGTTGCGCTGATGGCCTCTGTACGAACGACGGTGACGTTGTTCGCTCCAAACGCGGTTGCCAGAACGCTGTCGACCTTCTTCGAAACAACTTCGGCGCCCGCAGTCTGGGCGGCGACTTCCTGTGAGCCGCGAAAGCGCACCGTGAAATCACGAGGCGAGCCAAACTGCTGAATCTCGACGTCGTGGAAACCTGCACGATCCATCGCCGATCGGATCTGAGCGGGTGCAGTCACAGTCTTGAAGCTGAGTTGTTTGAGCGTCCCGCCGGTGAACTCGATGCTGTAATTCACTCCCTTGATTGCGAGCGAGCCAATACCGATCGCGATAAACGCAACGGTGAGTCCAACAGCGACACGCCACCAGCGGATGAAATCGTATTTGGTGTTATGAAAGATTCGCAGCATTTATATACTCAGTGCCTTCTTGTCGGAGTGGCTGGAGAGCCAGATGATGTAGAATGTCCGCACCACGAAGATCGCGGTCACCATGGAGGCTGCGATACCGGCGAGAAGTGTCACGGCAAAACCGCGAACTGGTCCGGTTCCAAACTGGTAGAGAACAGCCGCTGTCAGGGCTGCGGAAACGTTGGAGTCAATAATTGCCGGGAGCGCATGGCGGAATCCTTCGTCGATCGATAGCCGAGTGGACTTGCCGTGATCGAGCTCTTCGCGTATTCGCTCGAATATCAGAACGTTGGCATCCACGGCCATACCGATAGACAGTACGAATCCGGCGAGTCCGGGCAACGTCAGTGTGGCACTGAATCCTGCCAGGGCAGCCAGCGTGTAAAGCGTGTAGACGGCGAGGCCGGCGACTGCGAGGACTCCGGAAAAACGGTAGTAGCCGATCATGATGACGACGACCAGCGCGAGCGCGATTACTCCGGCCCTGATACTCGCACGGATGGAGTCAGCGCCGAGGCTCGGTCCGATGTTGACAACGTCGACGATCTTGAGCGGAACGGGCAATGCGCCGGCCCTTAGAACGAGTGCCAGATCCTGCGCGGCCTGGAGATCTCGACCGCCGAGTGTAATCTGTCCGCGCGTGCCGATGGCTCCCTGAATGACAGGCGGTCGGCCCATCACGAGACTGTCGAGCACGATCGCCATGAAATCGTTGATGTGTTTTGACGTTTCATTGCGGAAGCGACGACCGCCCTCATTGCTGAGGGTGAATTCGACGACGGTCCCTTCTGTCGGTGTCTGAGTCGGCTTCGCGTCGGTCAGATACTCACCCGTGATGATCGGGCGCGAGTCGAGTACGTACATGGCGCGATATGTATTCGCTCCCAACGAAGTCGTGTCGTTGGACCATCGAATAACCTTTCCCGGCGGGATCGCGCTCTGAACCGACGGCGCAGCAAGGTAGCGTTGCACGGTCGGAACCTCGGACTGCAGAATGTAATATTCGCCCGGCATCTGTCCCTGCTGAATCAGCTTGGAGAAGGGACCTCCCGTTACAAGGCTGGTGTCACCCTTGGTCGAATCGCCGGCCGCTTTCTTAGCGGTGTCTTTCGAGAAGAGACCCTGCAATGCGTTCTTCGCGGTATCCGTCTTTGCAGCAGCAGCAGAAGCAGTCGGGGCCGCATTGGCTCCAGGCTTCGCTGCCGATCCAAGTCCCTTGACGGCGGCATCAAGTCGCGGGAGCGCTTTTTCGAGTGCGTTGGTCTTGTCGGTGATCTCGAACTGAAGGAACGCGGACTTTTGTACGACGTCCATCGCGCGCTGAGGATCGTCGATGCCCGGAAGCTCTACGATTATTCGGTCAGCGCCGGCCTTCTGAACGAGCGGCTCGGAGACACCGAACTGGTCAATACGCGTCCGAACGACCTTGAGGGCCCGCTCAATTGCGTCTGCCTTATCAGCTACGGCTCCCTTCGACTCGTCGACTGCAAGTTCCAGGTGCATTCCACCCTGGAGGTCGAGGCCGCGTTTGAGGGGAACCCGACGGACAGTGTCGGCGACAAAGACGCCGTTACGCTTGACGCGCTCGGTGACGGTGCGCGGGAACAGCAGCCAGGCAGAGGCAGCTATCATCGCGAGGATGATGGCAATACGGTATTTGAGAGACATGAATATCGGGTTTAGCCCTTAAGGTTACCTTGAGAAGGCGTCACGGTCAACGCAGACCGGGCATCCGACTCATCCAACTTGATCTGCGCCACCAGAGCTTCGGGTGACGGGAAGGCGCGGGTGTCCCTCAGGCGCTTGAGGATGTCCAGCCGTACTTCCTGACCATAAAAATCCCCGGAAGTGTCGAACAGGTATGCCTCGATCGACCGGTCGAGTTCTCCGAAGGTCGGGCGAGGGCCGAGGTTCATCATACCGCCAAACGTCCCACTGTCAGTCCTGACTCTCACCGCGTATACGCCATCGGGAGGCAGGAGTTTCCGCGGGGACGGTTTGGCCAGGTTCAGCGTCGGAAAGCCCAGCGCTCGACCGCGCGCGGCACCCGGCACAACCGTTCCTGTGATGGAATACGGCCGCCCGAGCAGTTCAGCAGCTCGGGGCAAATCACCGCCCGCGACGGCTCGGCGAATGACAGTGGACGAAATCCATCGACCATCCTCCGCAGCTACGGGCTCGACAACATCAACGCTGAATCCGCGCGTTGCGCCAAGCTTCTGAAGTACAGCTGGATTACCTGCGCGCTCTCTGCCGAAGCCGTGGTCATATCCAATCAGAAGGTGTTGCATGCGAAAACGACCGCGCAACACATCATCGACGAAGTCGGTAGCGGTTAGCGCGGCCAGTTCATGGGTGAATTCGAGGACGACCACGTGATCCAGGCCAGTTTCGCGAAGAGCATCAAGCTTTTCCTCCCCGACGGTGAGCAGCGGTGGCGCGGCACTCGGATTCACGACCTCTAGCGGATGTGGCTCGAATGTGATTGCAACGCTGTGTAGGCCGCGGTCTTTGGCAGCGAGCACGAGCCGACCAATTACGTCCAGATGGCCGCGATGTACGCCATCGAATGTGCCGACGGTGACTGCTGCGCCCTGCACTTCCGGCGGCAGGTGGCCACCGTCGCGGATGATTCGAGACGGACTCATTCCGCGACGACCTTGAGGCGCCGTACAGGCGGCGGTGGCGTTGCTTTGAGATCCGCGATAGTCACTGCGTCGAGAACGTCGAATTCACCGCTGCGAGTGCGGCGCAGTGCCTTGAGATGCGCAGCGCTGCCGCAAGCGCGTCCGAGATCGCGTGCAAGCGCGCGAATATATGTTCCCGCTCCGCACGTGATCGACGCGGTCAGTTCGGTGCCATCAAAGCTTTCGACATGCCATTCATGAACAGTGACCGGCGCTGGCGCGAGCACGATCGGCTCGCCAGCCCGCGCTGCACGGTATGCGGGCGCGCCGAGCACTTTCTTGGCCGAGAAATCCGGGGGCACCTGGCGAATGTCACCGGTCAGCGATTTAATCGCGTCGAAAACTGCCTGTTGCGGTGGAAGTTGCGCGGAGCGAATCACGTCGCCTGTGGGATCACCAGTGTCCGTCTCATCTCCGAAGCTGATTGTCGCATCGTAGACTTTCGGTTCGTTGTCGACAAAGGTCGCGAGGCGTGTCGCCCGTCCAAGCAGTAGTACAAGCAGGCCTGTAGCGAACGGGTCGAGAGTGCCGAGATGACCGATGCTTCGCTCACCATATGCGCGGCGCGCGATGTCAACGACGTCGTGCGACGTGATTCCGGCTGGTTTGTCAACGAGGAGCAGACCGGACGCCTGACTGCCGTCAGCTTTCACGGCTCGAGTCTTCTGCCTTTATCTGTGCAAGCAGGGACTCAATGCGTGACGCCCTCGCCGCGGTTTCATCAATCTGGAAATCGAGCTCGGGTGCGAGCCTCAATCTGAGAGCGCGACCAATCTCTCCACGCAGTCGGTGCCCGACCTGATTCAGAATTGCGACAGGATCGCTGCCATCAGGCTCCATGATGCTTACGTATACGCGTGCACGGCGCAGGTCCGGTGTTACGTCAACGCCGGTGACTGTGACCATACCCGTGATACGCGGATCCCGCGAACCGCTCGTGAGGTAGGAGGCAATCTCCTCACGAATGGCGGCAGAAACCCGCTCAGCGCGGCGATTGTCGCGAGGCATCGCTTGACCTCACGATGCAGCCGCGCTGGATGCCAGCGTGCGCGCGACCTGTTCCTTGGTGTAGCATTCCAGAACATCGCCAACCTTCAAGTCGTTGAAATTCTCGACGCCAATACCACATTCGAAGCCTTCACGGACTTCCTTGACGTCATCCTTGAAACGTCGAAGCGAGCCAATGATGCCGTCATATATCTCGATCCCGTCGCGGATCACGCGAATGCGGCCGGTGCGATTGATGACGCCGTTACGAACACTGCAACCAGCGATGACGCCAACACGTGAGACCTTGAAGATTTCGCGAACTTCTGCGTCGCCCAGCACGACTTCTCTCTCTTCCGGCCGCAGCATTCCTTCGAGCGCGAGTTTGACGTCCTCGACGGCTTCATAGATGATCTTGTACAACTTGATTTCAACGCCTTCGCGTTCGGCTGCATTGCGCGCGTTGTTGTCAGGCCGTACGTGGAAGCCGATGATGATGGCGCCTGCAGCGCGTGCGAGCAGGATATCACTCTCGGAGATCGCACCGACGCCACGGTGTATCACTTCGACAGTTACTTCTGACGTGGAGAGCTGGCCCAGTGCGTCGGCGAGAGCTTCTGCCGGCCCTCCCTGGTCAGCCTTGATAACGATGCTGAGTGCGCGCGCCTGCCCTGGAGCTGTCTGCGACATGAAGTCTTCCAGCGACACACTTCCCTTCATCGTGCGACGGCTACGCGCCTCGCGATCGAGTCGCTGGCGGCGCTGGGCGATTTCACGTGACGCAGTGGCGTCTTCGACAGCCAGGAACTGGTCGCCCGCCATTGGGACTCCACCAATTCCAAGTACCTGAACCGGCATTGCCGGACCTGCACTCTTCTGATTGCGGCCACGCTCATCAAGCAGAGCGCGAACGCGACCGGAGTACATACCGCAGATGAAATCGTCACCGACATGCAGCGTTCCATTCTGCACAAGTACGGTTGCGACCGGACCCTTGCCTGGATCTAGCTGGGCTTCGATGACGGAGCCAACGGCGCGCCGATCCGGATTGGCCTTGAGGTCGAGAATTTCAGCCTGAAGAATCAGCTGATCGAGAAGAGCGGGCACGTTCTGTCCTGTCTTCGCCGAGATTTCGCTCGCCAGCGTCGTACCGCCGAACTCTTCGAGCACGACGCCATGCTGAAGGAGATCCTGCTTCACCTTCATCGGGTTTGCACCGGGCAGATCGATCTTGTTGATCGCGACGATGATCGGCACACCCGCGTTCTTGGCATGCGAGATCGCCTCGATGGTCTGTGGCATGACCTGGTCGTCGGCCGCAACGACGAGGACGACAATATCCGTGACTTGCGCGCCGCGGGCACGCATGGCGGTGAAGGCCTGGTGTCCGGGAGTATCGAGAAACGTTATCGCGCGTCCGCCCGGGAGCGACACGTGATACGCTCCGATGTGCTGTGTAATTCCGCCGGACTCGCCTGCAACAACATGTGCCTTGCGGATGTAATCGAGCAGCGACGTCTTACCATGGTCAACGTGACCCATGATCGTGATGACCGGCGGGCGCGGTGTGAGGTCTTCGGCAGCATCTTTCTCGAGTAGCGACTCGGTATCTGCAGCGTACTCGTCCTCGAGCACAGCCTGGAATCCGAATTCACCGGCGATCAATTCGATCTGGCCAAAATCCAGACGCTGATTGATCGACACCATGAGGCCGAGGTTCTTGAAAGCGAACGCGACGATCTGCGTTCCGGGAACCTTGAGCTGCTGTGCAAGTTCGGCGACCGTAACGAACTCGTTGACACGTACCGTTTTGCGTTCCTTCTCGACAGCAGCCTTGCGCTGCGCCTCCACTTCTTCGCGAGAAACCGGCTCATCACGACGTACTGATCCCTTGCGCGAGCTACCGCGCATTGACGTCATCGTCTTGAAGATGTTTGCCGATACGGCTTCCTGATCTACCCTGCGACCGCGACCACGACCGCGCGAGCGATCGTCCTGTCGAGCCGGTGCACGATCACCCGTCGGACGTGGGCGACTTTCGCGCGACGGCGTTCCCGGAACGGACGTGGATGCAGCGGAACTCTGGGGTCGAGAAGTAGAAGATCCGCCGCCGCCCTGCCGTTGGTTGCTGGAGCTGCCCGGACGCGGGCGCGGTCCGCCTGGCGTGAGAGGACGCGGTGGGGCCGCACTTGCGCGCGGCTGCAAAGGCGGCAACGGCGTTGGACGCGGACGATCAGGGCGTCCCGACGAGGGTCGTTGGGTCGCCGGAGTCGGTGCCGAATGAGCGGTTTGCAATTCGGGCCGCGGCGTAGCGGGTGGAGCGGACGGAGCCGGCGGTTGCACTGGCGCAGGAGCCGGAGTCGGCTTTGCCGGCTCGGTCGGAGCCGCCGACTCGGCCTTCGTCTCGGCGGCCGGAGCTGGTTGTGGTGCGACAACTGGAGCTGGCTTCGGCTTCTTTGCAGGCTTGTCCGCTGGCTTCGCCGACTCGGCCGACTGCGTTGCAGCTGCTGTCGTTTCGTCGACAGATTCCGCTGCTGACGTGGTCTTTCGCGTACGATCGGTCGGCGCAGCCTCCGCCTGAACTGGCGGGGTCTCGGCGACTGGTGCAACCGGCGTCGCTTTCTCCTCCGGCTCATCGTGATGTACATCGGCAGCACGACGCCGGCGCACAGAGGGTGGGGCCGTCGGCTCTGACTCAGCGACAGGCGCAGCAGGTGCAGCTGTACCACGTCTCCGACGAGTAGCCCCTGCGGCCGGGGGCGCGGCAGACCGGGCGCGCTTTTCACGCTCCCAGCGCGCGCGTACTCTGGCAACCTGATCGTCGGTTAGTGGACTCACGTGACTGCGCACCGGAATGTCCATCTGGCGAAGCAGATTGATCACTTCGTCAGCGGGAATTCCGAACTCACCGGCCATGTCCGTTACACGCAGCTTACTCACCCAGTTTCTCCCTGTCCCCTGTGCGCGGCTCTTATACCGCGCGCCAACTTCGCATCCAGCACGCCAACGACAGCCGTCGCCGCGCGCCCAACTGCCCTGCCGAGGTCGTCGGCTGAGGCCGTCTCAATCATACTAACACCCCGCCCCGAAAGGAGCGGAACGATCTTATCGCGGCTATTTGGCGACGCATCAGAAGCGACTATCGCCAACCGAAGTGTCCCCTTGAAAGCCGCTTCCCTGGTCCTGTCCACGCCTACGGAAACAAGCCGGCCGCGCATGCCAAGTCCAACCAGACGCAACACCGCGGGCGTCGAATTCGTTACGCCGCTGATGGAGGCTCCCCATCAGCTACCGGAGCCGCAGCAGCGGGCGTAGCCGTTGTCGCGGTCGGCGAGTCTTCGTCTGGCGCGTCGGTCGTCAATTCATCGATGATCGCCATCAGACGATCCGCGTCGTCCTTCATGATGCCAGCGAGCTTGAGAAAATCCTCGCGTTCAAGATCGAGAATGTCATCAAGACGGCGGTATCCAGCGTTCTCCAGAATCGCGACGGTGGCCGGTGGCAATCCTTCGATGGCCGCCAGCTTGGGGTTGGTAGTGTCAACCTTGTCTTCGAGCGGAGCGAACGGTAGCGTTTCTGCCGCGCGCTCCATCCACTCTCTGCTGGAATAGAGATCGATCTTCCACTCGGTGAGTTCTGACGCTAGCCGGACGTTCTGTCCGTTCTTGCCGATAGCGAGTGAAAGCTGATCCTCGTCGACGATCGCCTGAATCGTGCGCGTCGTCGCATCGCTGAACACGCGAGCGACCTTTGCCGGTGCCAGTGCGAGGCGCGCGAATCTCTCCGGGTCGCCCGACCACGGCACGATGTCGATGCGCTCGCCACTCAACTCATTAACCACTGCCTGGACACGGGCGCCCTTGACGCCGACACAAGCTCCAACCGGATCGACTGCATCGTCCCGCGAAAAGACGGCAATCTTGGTGCGGCTGCCGACTTCACGTGCGACTGAGCGAATCTCGACCGTACCGGCCTGGATCTCGGGAACTTCAAGCTTGAAGAGTGCCTGTACAAAAAGTCCGTCGGCGCGACTGAGAATGAGTCGCGGTCCCTTGGGGGTTTCCTCCACCTTCTTTAATACGGCACGAATCGGCTCACCTTGATGGTAGTGCTCGCGGTGGTTCTGCTCGCGGTACGGCATCACGGCTTCGGCCTCGCGGAATCGATTGAGCATTATCACGAGCTTGCCGCGCTCGATCTGCTGCACCTCGCCGCTCAAGAGCTCGCCAACTCTGGATGTGAACTCATCGCGAATCTTGGAACGTTCGCCCTCGCGAACGCGCTGGAGAATCCGCTGCTTGGCCGCCTGAACCGCTGAACGGCCGAACTCGGCGAAATCGGTCGGAATTTCCATAACGTCACCAACCTGGAATTCCGGATCCTCGAATCTCGCTTCCTCGACAGAAACTTCGCGCGCAGAATCCTCGACCTTCTCGACCACAGTCTTGAGAAGGACGATGCGGATGGTGCCGCGATCTTCGTCGATGTCCACTTCTGCCTGCACCGGTCCACCGTGCTTTTTTGCGAGCGCGGCAAGTATCCCGTCCTGCAGAAGATCGCGCAGCTCCGAACTATCCATTGATTTGGTGTTCGTCAGCTCGCGAATCGCTGCAAGGATGTTCCCAGCTTCACCTGCCATGGTACCTACCTCTTCCAGTTGATTTCCGCATCATCGCGGAGTCCTGGCGACGATACTTCGAGCGTATAGAACTCGCCGAGCGACTTGTCGGCGTCGAGACGTTCTTCAATTGCACGAGAAGCACGGGCGCAATCACCCGCAGTGATCCCCTCACCGTCGCGTCGAGTGATTCTCACCTCGAGCACGGAACGACTTCGGGTGCCCCGCTGCCGGACACTAAAAACATCAAACTCAAGAGCCGCAATCGCTTGTGACACAACGTCTTGCAAAGCTGGGCTCATGTGATTTCTAACTGACCTCTATGAATAAAAAAATGCGGGGGACCACCCCACATTGAAAAGCGCCCCCAAACTTCGGAGCGTGCAAGAAATCTATCCATATCGTCGCAGAAAGCAACTCTGTGAGATGCGAAGCCGGTGGGAACTGGCGGCGACCGCACGCCATGTCCGGTCATCCAGCCGGTCAAAGCCCTGCGGCCAGCGACACGATGCGCTGGACCTGCTCCTCCTGTGTGAGATACGTCGTGTCGATCAGAACTGCGTCCCGTGCCTGAAGGGTGTTGGTCGCATCACTCGCGTCGCGCTCGACCAGCCGCCGGGTCTCCTCGGCTATCTCGGCGTCGGAGGCGGCGCGTTCGAGCTTCTGGTGGAGTCGACGCCTGGCACGTTCCCACGGATCCGCGACCAGGAAGATCTTGAGTTGCGCATCCGGGAAAACGATAGTGCCGATGTCACGGCCATCCACGACGACGTTTTCCGTTTCGGCGACGCGCCTGAGCTCCGCGTTGACGGCGGCCCGGACGGACGGGATCTGCGCGACTTCAGATACATTCGCGGTTACTTCGGATGAGCGGAGATCCGATATGCCTAATCTGCGGCCGGTCTCGGCGCGATACAGCATACCGGAGTCCAGGTGACGAAAGCCGAGATCGCGGGCAACCCATGCCGCGGTGGACGACTTGCCAGACGCCGCTGGACCGTCGATGGCGATTACCACTTTATTGCGCGACACGGCGCAGATCGCTCCAGAAGGCGGGGTATGAAACGTCGACGCAGTCCGCGTCGGCGATGTCGATGCCGTTTCCGTTAGCTGCGGAGAGTACACCGAAGGCCATTGCGATTCGATGATCGCCGTACGTGTCGACGGTGCCGGCAAGCGCAGCTTTGCTACCGCGAATCTTCAGCCCATCGGCAAGCTCTTCAGCGTCCACGCCGATGGCCTGAAGGTTACGAACCAGCGCCGCGATCCGGTCACTTTCCTTGTGACGCAACTCACCAGCGCCGCTTATCACCGTTTCGCCTGCCGCGCGAGACGCGAGACACGCGAGCATCGGAATCTCGTCTATCATCGACGGCATCTCCGCGGCGCCCACCGTGACCGATGCAAGAGAGCCAGACCCGGAAGCGCGGATCGTGGCGACTGCCTCACCGCCAATGTCTTCGGCTGATAGCAGAGTCACCGTGGCACCCATACGCCGAACGACTTCCAGGAACCCAATCCGGGTTGGATTTACACAGACTTGGGGCATCAGGATATCGCGCCCGGGAAGCATGGCTGCGAGCGCGACGAAAAAAGCGGCCGACGACGGGTCCCCGGGTACAAAAGAATCCATGGCTGGCATGGATCGCGCGACACCGATGGAGACCGTATTCCCGTCCACAGTTACCGGTATTCCACGCGCCGCAAGCATGCGCTCCGTGTGGTCGCGCGACTTCCCTGGCTCTGTGACGCTCGCTCCAACTTGCGCGTTGAGCGCCGCGAGGAGGATCGCGCTCTTGATCTGAGCGCTCGCTGTATCGCTCTCCCAACCGATGCTTGAGAGAGTGCCGCCGTGGATGGTCAACGGAAGTCCATCATGGCTCGATTGGAACGTACAGTGTGCACCCATTCGCTCGAGTGGCGTGGTCACACGTCGCATTGGTCGTACGCTCAGGCTCGCATCTCCCGTGAGCGTGCTGTCGAATGCATGCGCCGCCAGGACACCGGACATAAGTCTGGCGGTTGTGCCGCTATTACCGCAGTACAGCGGACTTCTGGGTACCATCAGACCGCGCAATCCGCGACCGTGAACAACGACGAATTCGCCGTCCGGCTCGATGGTGACCCCGAGCGCTGCAAGGACCGACGCTGTGCTATCGACGTCCGCAGAGCGCAAGAGCCCGCCGATGCGGCTCGTACCATCGGAGAGCGCAGCGAGGATCAGGCTGCGGTGCGAAATCGACTTATCGCCCGGCACTCGTACGGTATCACGTATCGAGATGCCGTCAGTCATCGCAAGTATTCCTCGAGAGCTGTCGCAGCGTCCGTGCGTTCATCGCGGTACTTGACGATGATCGGTGTAGCGATCGAGAGTTTGAGTTGCTGTGCCCACTCGGTTGACGCTGGTCGGGAGCCCGGTACGACCACAGCGCCGGATGGAATCACCAGGGGACTATCGCCCACTGCGCGGTGGATCGTCTCGTTCACAAGATCATACACCGGTGTTCCACGAGTGAGTATGACGCCGGAGGCGAGGACGGCACGACGCTGTACGACTGTTCCCTCGTAGACGCCACAATTTCCACCGACGACGACATCATCCTCGATGACGACCGGTGAAGCATTGACTGGTTCGAGTACACCACCGAGTTGCGCCGCAGCACTGAGGTGGACGCGTTCACCCACCTGCGCGCATGAACCAACGAGTGCATGAGAGTCGATCATTGTTCCGGCAGCGACGTAGGCGCCGACGTTGACGTAGCTGGGTGGCATGCAGACGACGCCGCGCGCGACGAAGGCGCCGCGTCGTATCGTGGAACCTCCCGGTACGATCCTTACGCCATCGCCGAGTGCAAGGACTCTTGCCGGATAGGTGTCCTTGTCGAAGAAAGAGAATCGCGCGGATCCGTCAGCGGTCGAACCAAGCGACATGTCGACAATCGTGCCGACGCGGAAGCCGAGCAGGATCCCACGCTTGACCCAGGCGACCGCGTGCCAGTCGCCTGCGGGATCGCGTTCAGCCGCACGCACCGTCCCGGCTTCCAGGAGGCCGAGCAATTCCTCAACGACCTTCCGAGTACGTCGCGGTTCGGGCGACGAGTTTGAGAACAGATCGTCGATCGACTGTTGCAGCCGATGGTTCGAGCCGAGCTCACCACTCATTCAGCGATCGCTCCGAGGGAAACAAGCGCTGCGCGTACAAGTGGGTTGTGCTGCGGAGCGAGCGGCACGAGTGGAAGTCGCAAGTTATTTCCCATCATTCCCATCATGGCCATTGCGGCTTTGACCGGAATTGGATTGGATTCGATGAATGCAGCGTGGGTCCATGGTGCGAGCCGCGCGTCAAGCGCGCGCGCGTCATCGTAGTCGCCTCGGTGCATTGCGGCACAGAGTTGCGCGACAAGTGAGGGCACAGCGTTAGACGTCACCGATGTGACGCCGTCGCCGCCCGCTGCCATCACCGCAAGCGTTATCGTATCGTCGCCTGAAAGCACTGCGAAGCCATGGGGTCTGTGCCGGATGATTTCCGTTATCTGCATCAGGTTACCCGAGGCCTCTTTTACCGCAACGATGTTCGGATGCTCCGACAGTTCCAGCGTCGTCTCAGCAGCTATGTTGCTACCGGTGCGGCCCGGAACATTGTAAACCACGATCGGCGTATCGACTGCATCGGCAATTGCGCGGAAGTGCGCGACAATTCCACGCTGCGGCGGTTTGTTGTAGGCTGGTGACGCATGCAGGAGATGAGTCGCGCCTGCGTCGCACATCATGCGCGACGCCGCTATCGCCCGAGCTGTATCGTTCGATCCGGCACCAGCGATTATCGGCACGCGACCGGCGACAACCTCGACCGTGATTTCGACCACGCGTCGCTGTTCATCTGCTGTCATGGTTGCGGCCTCGCCAGTCGAGCCGCAGGGGACCAGGTAGTCAATTCCCTCCTCCACCTGCCACGCGACGAACTTACGGAGCGCTTGTTCGTCGATTTCGCCGGAACTGGTGAACGGTGTGACGATCGCCGTGCCGGCGCCTGAGAGCATTGGGACCGGAGCTTTCATTGGGCCTCCTTGTCTGACTTTGGAGATAAGACATCGTCGAGCGTGAAGACGCCATGCCGACCGACGAGCCACTTGGCGGCAAGCAGCGCACCTTCCGCAAATACGCGGCGATCACGCGCCTCATGCGTAATAACAATCTGCTCGAACGCACCATCCAGAACGAGTGTGTGAGTCCCTGGGACGGAGCCCAGGCGAATACTTGTGATTGGCACTTCCGTGCCGGACGTTACGGCGAAATCCTTTTGCAACATCCGTGCGGTTCCGGAGGGAGCGTCCTTCTTCATCGTGTGATGTGTTTCGATCAACTGCGCGTCGAAGCCGGGAAGCTGCAAGAACTGCTCACCTGCGCGCCTCACAATAGCGGACAATGCGTGGACGCCAAGGGAGAAATTCGCGGACCACAATAAGGCACCGCCCCGCCCATCGACAAGCTTCGCGATCGCAGGGAGCTGGTCGTACCAGCCGGTGGTTCCGACAACGACGGGACAGCCCGAGAGTACGCAAGCCGTGACGTTTGCCGCAGCTGCGGCTGGATCAGTGAATTCGATCGCGACTTGAGCGTCCTTCAGGGAGTCAACGTCAATTGACATGCCGTCCGCAATCGTCGCGACGACGTCATGGCCCATTGACGCCGCAAGCTCCGCGACGGCCGACCCCATTTTGCCAGGTCCAATAATGGCGAGTCGGAGTGCACTCATGCGGCACTCCCGGGTGTAAAGAATTCGGCATGAAGTGCGGTCATTGCATCGTGCATACAGTCTCCGTCGACAACAAGAGTCAGATTGATCCCGCTCGCGCTCAGCGACAGCATGTAAATGTGCAAGTCGCCGAGCGCCGTCAACGCTCGTCCCATACAGTCGCCCCGGTCGCCAATTCCGGATCCAACTATCGCGACGATCGCGCGATTACGCTCGAGCGCAACGTCGCCGAGCATGCGCAGGTCGACGACCAGCTCATCGAGATGGCTCGCGTCGTCCAGTGTAACTGACACCGACACTTCCGACGTGGACACTACATCGACCGAGGTCCTGTGCCTCTCGAATATTTCGAACACACCGCGCAAGAAGCCCTGAGCCAGCAACATTCTCGGCGCACTCACCTTGACTATTGTGACGTCGCCCTTGGCGGCGATCGCCGTCACAGCACGACGCGGCGCGTCGAAGGTGATGCGCGTTCCGGATTGACCAGGATTGCGAGTGTTGTAGATGAAAACCGGTATCCCAAGCCGAACGGCGGGCGCGATTGTGTTAGGATGGAGAACCTTTGCACCAAACGACGCCAGCTCTGACGCCTCGTCGAACCGGATCTGCGGAATCAAACGTGCACCGCTTACGATTCGCGGGTCCGCTGTAAGCATGCCGTCGACATCAGTCCATATCTCGATATCTTCCGCGCCGAGCGCAGCACCGAGCAGCGACGCCGTATAGTCGGAGCCGCCGCGTCCTAACGTTGTCGTGATCCCCGATGACGTCGCACCGATGTAACCGCCGAGCACGGGCACCTTCCCCGCACTTATCAACGGCGCGATGCATTCCCGCGCGCGTTCGGCTATTGCGTCGGGCCGCGGTTCAGCCGAATTGAAGTGGTCGCTGGTGATCATCACATCGCGTGCATCCACATGTACCGCGGGAATCCCACGCGCGCGGAATGCTTCAGTCACAAGAAGAGATGACATCTGTTCACCGAATGATGCGACTGCATCAAGACTTCTTGGCGTCACGTGGCCCAGCGTGTTCAGAGCTTCTGCCAGGCTCGCAATCTCGTCGCACATGGCGGCGATTTCGGCCGTTGTGTCTGCGCCGCCTGGCACGTTGCGAAGCAGTGCGTCGCACATTTCGAGATGGCGTTCGCGTATATGCTCCACCGAACGGAGCGCGCCGATGAGCTGACCTCGAGCGGCCTGTTCGGCGAGTTCAATCAACTCGGTAGTCGTTCCACTCGCAGCGGAGACTACGATAACCGGTCTGCGGCGGCCGCGGCTGGCGACAACATCGGTCGCACGACGTATTGCGTCCGCGTCACCTACCGAGGTCCCGCCAAATTTGACGACTATCACTCGCCGGGGATGTAACCCTGAGTGAACAGCAACTCGGCGTTCAATATGGCGCCACCGGCGGCGCCACGAATCGTGTTGCTCCCCATCGCCACCAATTTTACATCCAACAGCTCGTCTGGTCGAATGCGGCCAACGGTGACCGTCATGCCACCACCCACGCCGACGTCGCGGCGCGGCTGAGGTCGATCGGGTTGCGAGGTAACGACAATCGGATGCGCGGGTCGCGACGGCAGACCGACGACATCCTGATCACCTGTCCAGTTTGCAATTGCGTCGCTCACCTGCTCTGGCGTGGCTGGAGTCTTGAGTCCAATTGACATGCATACTGTATGGCCGTGCTCGACCGCAACGCGATTGGTGTGCGCAGTGACGCGGATGGGCGCAGAATCGATTACCGGTCCATTTACAGCGCCGAGTAATTTCGCGATCTCGGCCTGCATCTTCGGCTCCTCACCGTCGATGAAGGGAATGACATTGCCAAGTATGTCGAGCGACGCGACGCCGGGATAGCCTGCGCCTGACACCGCTTGCATCGTCGCGACAAAGAGTTTATCGACACCGAATTTCGCGTGAATCGGTGCAAGTGCAAGTGCGGCGACAGTTGAAGAACAGTTGGCGTTGGTAATTATCGCGCCGTCCCAGCCAAGCCGATTACGCTGCGCTGCGATCACCGTGATGTGCGGCGCATTGATCTCCGGGATCAACAACGGCACATCGGGCTCCATGCGATAATTCCGGGCATTGCTGCATACTATGCGCCCGTCGCTTGCGAAGGCGCGTTCGACATCGCCTGCTACACCCGAATCGAGAGCGGAGAAAACCAGCGAAGATCTGATTGCTGCAGGGCTGCATTTCACGACCGTCATTGAAGCAACTTCCGCTGGCATCACACCTTCGAGCCAGTGTGTTGCATCGGAGTAACTCTTGCCTGCGGACCTTTCGGACGCTGCGACTTCCGCGACTTTGAACCAGGGATGATTTTCGAGCAGGCGAATGAACGTCTGGCCGACGGCGCCCGTCGCGCCGAGTACCGCGACCGGGATCCGCTGATTCGGTGAATTCCGTCTCGTCATGTGTTCAGCAGTTGCTTGACCAGTGATGCGTACGTCCCGACGCTGGCTCGTAATTCATCGATGTCGACGTATTCGTCTGGCGTGTGTGCAACGTGAATCGATCCTGGTCCAAACAGGAGCGGTGTTCCCCACCGACTGAGCAGCGGGATATCCGACGTGTACGATACCGGCGCGACGTCGTAGCCATCGACAACGTGGAATTTCTGCGCTGGAATAGTCGAACCAAATTCAACTTCGGCGCCGCCTGCGGTCGCCCACTCCGAAACGAGTTCCTTGACGGGACCAACGTCGCTCACGAGACGAAGCATGATCTCCGATTCCGCGCTGCCGGGAATGATATTCGCTTCTGTGCCGCCCGAAATGGTTCCGATATTCACCGTGGTCGCGCCGAGTATCGGGTCGGACGGAAATCGAACGTTGTGAATCGTTGGGAGCAGGCGCAAAAGTGGTTCGATGGCCGATCTGCCGAGTTCGGGATACGCGGAATGCGCTTCGCGCCCCTGGGTGCGAACAACGAATCGTAGCGAGCCCTTGCAACCGCTCGCGAGTTTGCTCTCAGTCGGCTCGCCATTGATGAGGAAGCGACTCGTCGCCGCGAGATTGTTCGCTGCGCGTGCACCATCGGAACCCTTTTCTTCACCAACGACGAAAAGCAGATCGACCCGATCTTCGCCTTCGGCTCGAAGTTGCTCTGCGGCAGCCATCATCGCGGCCGCGATGCCTTTGGCGTCGCAGGCTCCTCGGCCGTAGAGGCGATTGCCACTCAGCCTTGGCGGGTAGAAGGGCGGCACCGTGTCCAAGTGGGTCGAAAGGGTCACGCCGCCGCCGCGGTGCGATGCCCAGACGTTTCCCCGGCCCGGCGAGACTTCCTGGATCGATACGTTCCAGCCGAGGTTGACCAGCCAGCGTGCGACAAAATCGATGGCCGCACCCTCGTCCCGCGTAAATGACTGGATCGAGAGTAATTCAGCGGCTAGCGCAACGACGTCTGTCATCCCCGCAAGTTAGCGTACGCGGGGATCGCCTGCGAGCCGCTGTTGCCAGTGCGGGCACTCTCGGGACAGCTACTGTCCGCGCAGCTATCTGGCAAGCCAGCGATGAGCTACGGCCGAGCGTCCGTCTCAGATTTTTTCGTTGCGCCTCGTCCATCGGCGGTCCGTGCGCGCTCCACGAACATTTGCTGAGCAAGGCGATTTGCGTCGCGCCTGTACGCGTCGTGCTCCCGCTCGCCTGTTTGTCCGATCTGGGCCAGATGCCTGAGCCCGATGGCGCGACCGCCGTCCCGAAAAATCCGGAAGTTCGATTCCGCCTGCCGCGACATTGCGAGGTCGTTGAGAAGGCGTGCATAGTCGCTCTCGCGCGCCGCATCGGCAAAATTCCGAGTCGCATCTGCGGTGATGGCCACGGTGCGCGTGAGGATGCCGGCGTAAGTCGCCTGAAGCTCGCTCTGGTAGTCCTCCAGCATCCGCTGATGATCACGCATCGTCGGTATATATCGGGTGCAAAGATCGCGGTACCGAGCGTCGTCCGCCTCGGATTCATGATCTTCGAGTGCCTTGAAAAAGGCTAAATGCTGTGCGGTAGCCGCACGTATTTGGGTCTTGAGAAAATCGTTGCCGCGTTCCATCAGGTCCTCGCCGATACGTAGGTTCTGAAAAGCACGCAGTTATAGTGCATGACGCGCGCCAGCCAGCTCTACCAATTTCGGTGTCAGCCCTTGGCCCGCAAGGGCTTACCAGGCCGATTTCCGCAGCCTAGCTTGCCCGGAGTCACGCAAGCCAGTAAGTTGGCATAATACCCGAACAAAGCCCGATACAATTTTCGTAAGTGCTGTGTTTCCAATCATTTGAAGAGTGCCGCTTAAAACCGTAAGCCGTCGTCGACCCCGGAAAAAACATCGAAGCGGGTCAGCACCTTCGTCGCAGCTGCACCTTGCACTGTACGACATCGAGCCTTTGAACCCTTGGCTCATATGCGGTCCTGATACGACGGTGTCCGAACTTTGGCGCGTACGGGAGCGCTGGGGTCCGAACGCGGCTTGCCACCTTGTTTATCTGGACCGGTATGGTTGGTATTGCGAGCACGGCCGCGACTGTCCTGTGGTACCGGAGGTTCGGAGGGCTGCTCGACAATTGGCCGAAGTTGTAAACTCGGCCAGGAGCGCACCTAAGAATCGATCGAAGCGCCGGAAGTAGCCGGAAGTAGCCGGAAGCACGATGGCCGTGCGCCTCGCGAACAAGAGGTGCAGCTAGTGCTCGGAGCGGGACTCGAACCCGCATTCGGTTATCCCGAAAGGGATTTTAAGTCCCTCGCGTCTACCCATTTCGCCATCCGAGCGATCGCGCCATCACGGAGCGATGTTTCACAATATACGAGCGTGGCTGGCCGGGAGCGGTCAACCTGCGGGGACACCGAGTACGCTAACTGCGTACCAGACGGAATAGGCGATGAGCCCGGACAGAGACGCATCGGCACCATTGCCGATGGCCAGTCCGTCTTCGTCGACGAATTCCGCTGCGAATCCACCATCGAGATCTGCCCGCCGCAGCCATTCCAGCGTCTTCGCAGCATCGGGCCCCATCAATGTCGCGCAGCGCTCCGCAAGGTTGATGACAACTGGATCCGTCGCAGTCACTTGCACAGCCCGTATCGTCCGACGGTAGATCGAATCATCGCGCGACAACATGTGATACAACGGCACCCAGTACACAGATCCGACAGGGTCGTCACGCATCGAGGTTGCACCTGCGAGATCGATCGCAGTAGCAAGTAGCGTGTGCGATGAATCCTTGTCGGTTGCGAACTGACGCATGATCGCAGCACGCACTGCTTCGGCGGACTGAACAGTTTCTGCGGTTTTCTCATCGAGTGTCTGCTTCAGAATCTCGAGCGCTTCTGCAACGAGTGCGTTCCCATGCAGTGTATATGGGAATACAGCGTCGGCACCAGATGGCGTCGTGTCTGTTCTGTAAAGCGGAAGTGAACTGTGACGCGATGCAGTCAGGTCGTCGTGCGCAGCGTAGAGCGATTCTGCAATCGGCGCGTCCTCAACCACTCGATCGTCGCCCGTCTGAGCAACATAGCGATCGACTGCGACGGGATACGCAGCCACGGCGTCAACACAGAACGAGAGATCGAACGGCGTCCCGTCGATATAATTCACACCACGGCCCGGTGCGTAACCGTGCAACTCGCATGTGCGCAACAGCGACTCGCGGCCGAGTGCAGCATCGGCAAGTTGCAGCGCCGGAATTACCCACATCAGTGCCTCGTAATCCCGGAGCGTCAGCCCCTGCTCCGACCATGGCGCCCTTGAACGAAAGAGATACCAGCGCGCGTCGTCGATCGCTCGACCAGCCGCATAGAAGTAAGTGAACATCAGATGTCTGTTGATCAGACGATCCGCCGCAGGAACTCCAGTCGATTGCTGCAGCGCTGAGAGACAATCGCGCGTGTGTGCTGCAATCGTTTTCCAACCGCGAGTCCGCATCCGATTGACCATGGCGATCGCGCCATCCGGCTCCGGTCCCGCAGCGACGTATAGTGCAAGATCCGTCATTGCACCCGCATCCAGCTGCACGATTTGCGCGAGCTGAAAGTGCACTGCGCCGTCGGTCGAACTTGTGATGATCGGCGTCATCGCCTCCCCTGCGATTGCAAGCGCGGCTTCGGAGCCCGGATCAGCACCGCTGAGCGTGATTACATCGCCCGTGATCGTCGCCGCGTGATCGTCGTCGAAGCGACGCGCGTGTCGTATTCTGTGCGAGCGAACGCCGAGTGTTCCTTCGCCGCGGAAGGCGATCTCCACTGGCGACGGACCGCGGTTTTCGATGGATATTGCGTAGATGAAACCCGGGAAATCAGCTGCTCGCCCGCATGGGGCGAAAACTGTTCCCCGTATCACAAGTGTACCGATCGTAGCACTGAAGGTCGGCAGCCATTCGAAAACGCGCTGCCAAGCCATTCGGGTTGTCGAGAGCTCGATCGGCTGGCCGTCGATCTCGAAGGCGAGGCGTAACAGCGGCGGCCCGGCCCCCTGCTCGAAATCCGGGCCGCCGGCGAACTCAATTGCACCCCTGTGCGCCAGCGACAACAGCCCGACTCCGTGGATGGAGCCGTCGGCGGGATGGATGCAGGGAAGCGAGAGCCAGTGGTTCCCGGTTACCTGCCACGGAATTGTAGGTGGCGTGCGCAGCGCTGTAGTCCCTTACCTTTGGTTGACACAGGTGAGACCGGAATGCTAACGTCTGCGCGTCCCGCCTACAACGAATTTCCCCAGAGCACATGCCGCGTCGCTGGTTCCATGTCACCCTTTTCGCTGTCAATGCTCTAGCGTGCATCGGCCAAGCCGCCAATGCGCAGGCGATCACCGGGCTTGGCGAGGACGCGTCCACGACGCCTGCGGGCAGCTTCCGGATCAAGATCGAGAGCGACTGGTCCTATTACGACCAGCTTTTCGTCTCGCCGAGGCCCGGGGCTCCAGGTGTGCTTCAGCCGCTCGGCGCGCGCTTTTCACTGGACAGCGTGGGTGCCGCGCAGTTGCCGATTCTCAGGCCGTTGCAGGACAGCCTGCGCGCGCTGACTGGCGTCGCCGGCTTGAACGTATCCGTCGGCCGAACTGTGACCCAGGTAACCAACCGGATTTCCAGCGTGCCGATTTCGCTCGAGGCTGGGGTGACGCGATGGCTATCGGTCACAGCGATGGTGCCGATCGTTCACACTCGCACGAGCGTGTATTTCCGGGCCAATCCAGGGGCTAACGAAGGCAATCTCGGCGCAAATCCAGCTGGTACGGATCCAGTGGCGCGATCAACCGACTCATCGCTCGCTCAGCAATTCGTCAGCTCCGCCGCCGCGATCCGGACGTATTGCTCAGGGTCAGGGGCGAGTGACCCGCAGTGCAGTGGCTCGGCCTCACTGGTGAGTTCGGCGTCCGCACTGGGGAATTCGCTCGCCAGTGTCTACATGAACGGTATCCTCGTCCCGACACGAGGCAGCACGATTCAGGGAGCGGTCGACGGCAGGATCGCCAACGTGCGTAACGCGCTCAATGCGTTCGCCGCCAACCCGGCAGCGGGCGTTCCATCGATTACGGCGACTGGAGTAGTCGGAGCGACCACGCCGCTTGCGACACCGGTTATGCAGGCGTTGCTGAACAACGCAGCGTACGGCGTTGGCCTCGACCCACTGCAAACGGTTGAACGCACGCACATCGGAGATGCCGAGCTTACCGCGAAGCTGCTGTTGTTCGATTCATTTCATTTCCGAAACATGTCCCGCTTCACCCCTCACGGAATCAATGCACGGCTTTCCGCAGGTGCCGGTTATCGCTTCCCGACTGGTGCGCTCGCGTCCTCAAACGCCCTTACGGATATCGGCAGCGGAACACATGTCGGAGCAGTGCTGGTGCGCGGCTATGCGGACATCACGATGGGCAGTCACTTCTGGGTATCCGCAATCGGTCGTCTTTCCAAGGCGACGAGTGATTCGTTGACGATTCGCTACGCACCGGGTGTCGCATTTCCGTCCGCATCAAGCGCAATCGGTGTAACTCGGCAGCTTGGCAACCTGGTGGAAATCGAAGCGACACCGCGTTGGGTATTCAACGACTACATATCGCTCGGCGGCCAGTATCTATACCGGCACAAACCGGTCGATGCATATTCAGTAAATGGCGTCGCAGCGCCGGATATGGGGATTGGTACGGATTTCACCGAGCAGCGAGTGGGGGGCGGAGTCGCCTTTTCGAACGCGCACGCGGTGAGTCTTGGAAAGTCCAGGATTCCGTTCGATGTGAGCTACCTGCACACCGAAACGATAAGTGGCAGCGGCGGTGCGCTGCCCAAGCTTATCAATGACCAGATTCTAATCCGACTTTACTACCGACTACGGCGCTAACGCGCGCAAGGAAGCCAGTTAACGCGCGTTAACGCGCGCTAGGAGGCCGCGGCTTCGAGCAATTCGCGTGCGTGCGCGCGGCTCATCTTGCTGTCGGGATCTCCACCAAGCATTCGCGCGATTTCTGTAACGCGATCTGCCGCTGACAGAACGCTGATATCGGCCGTCGTCACGCCGTCGCGCGCGCCCTTGGCAACAACGATGTGATGATGTGCTCGTGCCGCAATCTGCGGCAGGTGCGATATCGCGAAGACCTGGTGCTGTTCCGCGACGCGTCGCATTGTGTCACCGACCTGGAGGCCGACACGACCGCCGATTCCCGCATCCACCTCATCGAATACGAGAGTCGGCACGTGATCCACAGCGGCGAGCACCGTCTTGAGGGCGAGCATCACGCGGGCGAGTTCGCCGCCCGATGCAACTCGTGCGAGCGGTCTGGGATCGTAGCCCTTGTTCAGCGTGACGCGGAACTCAACGTCCTCGGCGCCTTCGGGTGCGATGTTGTCACGCGGCGTCAGCGCAACCGTAAACCGCCCGGAGTCCATGCCCAATTGCGGCAACTCGCCAGTCACCGCCTTTCCAATCGCGGTCGCCGCCCGCTTTCGGAGCGCAGTAAGTCTCGCTGCAGCGGTCTGCAATCGGGCGTCGGCTTCCGACTCCTGCTTTCGCAGCTGCGCGACGTCGAACTCCGCCGAATCGACGAGGTCGAGTTCGGCCTGCGCTGCCGCGCCAGCGGTGATCACATCGTTGAGGGTGCCACCGTATTTCTTGCTGAGACGAAAGATCAACTCCCGGCGTACACGAACAGTGGCGAGCCGCTCCGGATCGAGCTCGACTGACGTCGCGTAATCCGATGCAGCCCGCGCAAGTTCGTCGAGTGCGTAGAAGCCAGCATCGTACAGTTCCTGAAACCGGGAGCCGCTCGGATCGATGCGCGAAATCTGACCCAGAGCCCGGTGGACAACCGCAAGCCGAGCAAGAGCGCCATCCTCGTCATCGGACAGTACAGCTGAAATACTCTGGGCGAGTGTCCGTAATTCATCGGCATTTTCCAGAACGCGCGCATCGTCTTCGAGCGTGGTGTCTTCACCCGCGACGAGGTGCGCGTCCCCAATCTCGCGCGCGACATGCCGCAAGTAATCCGCGCGGCGCTCGGCGTCTGTTCGACGCTTGGTAATCTCGTCTATCCGGCGTCGTATGGATGCGAGTGCGGCGTATTCGTCGCGCACCTGACTGGTAATTGCACCAGCGTCAGCAAAGGCATCGAGTATATGGCGCTGGGATTCCTCATCAAGCAACGTCTGCGCTTCGTGCTGCCCGTGCAGATTGACCAGGGATCGGCCAATCTCAGCCAGCACAGTCGCGGTCACAGGCGTCCCATTTACCCATGCTCGACCGCGGCCCGATGCTGCTATCTCGCGTTTGAGAACAAGAGTCTCGCTATCGGTATCGATCCCTCGTTCGTCCGCCAGTGCGATTAGATTCGCACGGCCTTCGAGGTCGAACACTCCCTCGACCGTCGCGCGTTCGGCACCGGGACGAACCAGATCAGCACTGCCTCGCTCGCCGAGCAGCAGCCCGAGGGCCCCGACAATGATCGATTTGCCTGCACCAGTTTCACCGGAGAGGACGTTCAATCCTCTCTCAAGAGGCAGTGTTACCGAATCGATGATTGCAAAATTTCGAATCCGGAGTTCAGTCAGCACTTGTTGGTTTGATCGCGTGTCGGAAGTCCACCCCAGCCGAGCTTGACGCGAAGTCGATCGAAGAAACTGTTGCCCGGAAAACGAACAATACGCACAGCCCGTGGAGCGCGGCGTACCGTTAAGCTGTCACCCGAACCCAATTGGGTACCTGCCTGCCCATCAACGGTGATCAGGACTTCTTCCGGTCCGTCGATCGATTCGAGTGTAACGGTCACATTCGGGGGCAAAACTATGGGACGAATCGCGAGCGCGTGCGCGGAGATCGGGGTGAGTATTATCGAATCAAGCGACGGTGTCACGAGCGGGCCGCCGGCTGACAGGCTGTACGCTGTGGAACCGGTCGGAGATGCAATCACAATTCCGTCGCAGTTATACGCACCCAATACCTCGGCATCGACGGCTACACGGACGGTCAGCATGCGCGCGAAGCCGCCCTTGTGCATGACAATGTCGTTCAAGGCCTGCCATTCTTCCGCTGGCGTGCCATCGGCATGCACAGCTTCCGCGCGAAGGGCCATACGCTCATCGACGTCGTAGTCACCAGCCGCGACCGAAGCGAGCGCCGGTTTGAGATCGGATGCGCTGCAGCTTGTCAGGAAACCAAGTCGGCCAAGATTGACACCGAGAATCGGCACCGCGGCACCATCGAGAAAGCGCGCAGTACGGAGCAGCGTTCCGTCACCGCCGAGTGACAGCGCGACGTGAATCTGTGACGGCGTCTTCAAGGGAGGGCGTTCGTCGTTATCGAGCAATCCGGGTTCAAAGAAAAGGTTCGCGCCAATCGCGGTCGCCTCGCTTTCGAGGTCGGCCATGATCGAGGCGAGCTGGGGGTATCCTCGGTGACCGATTACCCCGATGTTGATCATCCCGCCACCGCTTCTGCGGCGCTGTCGTGGAGCGCGCGTACGCGATCCGCGATTCCCGCTGCGTCGAGTCCAGTCAACTGAAGTTGGCGCTTGCGCGAAGCCTGCTCGATGAAGCGATCGGCGACGCCGTGCGCCGATACACGTACGGTCGGGTCCAGACGACTGATCACCGAAATCATGTAAGCCCCGAATCCATTGACGACCGTTCCCTCTTCGACGACGAGAATCTGGTGGTGGTTTGCCAGCAGCGCGTTTAGCGTGACCTCATCGTGCGGCTTCAGGAATCTGCAGTTGACAACCGTCACTGCAAGTCCCTCCTCGCCCAGCAGGTCCGCAGCGGCGAGCGCCTGCTCCACCATGGTGCCAACCGCGAGTATGGCGAATTCGGAACCGCGGCGCACGACTTCCCAGGTACCGAACGGGACCGGGGGAATTTCGGCAATCGGAGGCACGATATCGGGTGCAACATCGCGAGGATAGCGCAGCGTAAATGGGCCATCCGAGTGCGCCATGGCAGTGCGGAGCAAGCCGAGCATCTCAGTGCCACTTCGCGGCGCAGTGACGGTAATGCCCGGAACGGCGAGCATGTACGCGATGTCGTACAGCCCCATGTGCGTTGGCCCGTCCTCACCGACCAGCCCTGCTCGATCCATCGCAAATACTACTGGCAGCCCCTGGAGGGCTACATCGTGAATGATGCTGTCGTAGCCCCGCTGCAGAAACGTCGAGTAAATGGCACAAACCGGCTTGACGCCGCGCGTGGCGAGACCAGCTGCAAACGTGACGGCGTGTCCCTCGGCGATGCCAACGTCAAAGAATCGATCAGGGTACGCCTTGGCCATGATGCCGGTTCCGGTACCGCTCGGCATTGCCGCAGTAATCGCGACAAGTCGTGGCTCGATCGCAGCAAGTTCGGCGAGTCCCTTGCCGAACACGGCGGTGTAGTTGGGATTCGCTGACGACGCCTTGACCAACTTGCCAGTTGCGGGATCGTGACCGGCGGGAAGAGCGTGCCATTTCTCGACGTTTTCACCAGCCGGGAATCCCTTGCCCTTCTTGGTGATTACATGAACGAGTCGCGGCCCATCCATCGCGCGGACCGCGGTAAAGGTGCTGACGAGAAGATCGATGTCGTGGCCGTCAATCGGCCCGAAATAGCGAAAGCCAAGTTCCTCGAACAGAACTCCGGGGGTGAGAAATGACTTCATGCTCTCTTCCCAGCGTCGAACGAGTGTGCTCACACCCTGCAATGGAGCAGGCATGCTATCCACCATCGTCCCGATTGCGGAGCGGAGCCTGTTGTAGATGGGGTTGCGCTGCACGGAATTGAGATACTTGGCCATGGCGCCAACGTTTGGCGCGATCGACATCTCATTGTCGTTGAGAACCACGATGAAGTCGCGACCCGAGGCGCCTGCGTTGTTGAGACCTTCGTACGACAAGCCCGATGTGAGTGCTCCATCGCCAAGCACCGACACGACCTTGAAAGATTAGCCGACCAGATCGCGGCCGACAGCCATGCCGAAGCCGGCGGATATTGCAGTAGCGGCGTGGCCGGCCCCAAACGAATCATAGGGGCTCTCCGAGCGCTTGAGGAAGCCGGATATTCCGTGCTCGATGCGCAGTGTGTCGAACTGACCGGCGCGACCTGTGAGCAGCTTGTGTGGGTAACCCTGGTGGCCTACGTCCCAGACCAGTTGATCCTTCGGCGTATCGAATGTCGCGTGGAGCGCGATAGCCAACTCGACGACGCCCAGGCCAGCACCGATGTGACCACCGGTCCGGGCGCAGGATTCTATGAGGAACGCTCGCATCTCATCCGCGAGCGCGCGCAGTTCATCGCGGGTAAGCGCTTTAACGTCCGCGGACGAAGTTATCCGATCGAGTATTGCCATCTTGTCCATCAGTGCGTACGGGTTATCACCAGATCAGCGAGATGTCGTAGCTCCCGGCTGAGGAGGTTGTGTGCGTGCAGCGTGTTGCATCCATGTCTGGCAAGTTCTACGGCTCTCGCCATTGCACCATCCACGCCTAATAGAGCGGGATAGGTACTTTTCCCCAATTCGGCATCGCGGCCAACCGACTTGCCGAGCGCCGTCGACGACGAGGTGACATCCAGCACGTCGTCCACGATCTGGAACGCGAGACCGATGTCGGCTCCAAAACTCCCCAGTGCGTCAACCGCGTCGCCGCTGGCGCCGGCGGCAATGCCTCCAACGCGCGCTGAGGCGGCGATCAGCGCGCCAGTCTTGGCGCGATGAATTCGTTCAAGATTCTCCAGGGAATCCGTTTGCGTGCCCTCGGCGTTGAGATCCTGCAACTGACCTCCAATCATACCTCGGGCACCGGCGGCCTGCATCAGTGCCTCGATGACTGGCACCACCCGCGATGCTCCACGGTGAACGTTCCCGACAGAATCCGCCGCAGCGCGCATGGCGAGCGGGATCATCGCGGCACCGGCCGCGACGGTAACGGGTACACCGGATACGCGATGCGTTGTGGCGCGGCCTCGCCGCATGTCGTCATCATCCATGCATGGGAGATCGTCGTGCGCAAGCGAATAAGCGTGGAGCATTTCGACCGCCGCGGCCAAACCTGAGACATCGCCGCCACCGCCTGCCGCGCGGTAAGAAGCACAGACGAGAATGCCGCGCATTCGCTTGCCGGGGCCACGCAGCGAGTAACAAATTGCATCACGCAACCTGTCGTCCATAGGCGGGAACGCATCGCAAAGCGTCGCAATAGCGGCCTCGATGTCACTCCTGTCCGCACCGATATCGACCGCAGCGTCGTCGTCCATAAGCGATCTGTCAGTCATCTATCTCGCGAGTCTCAAAAACGCCCTCAACGCGTTCGATCAGCAGCTGAACGCGTCCCTCCGCAGTCGTCAGTTCGTCAGACGCGAGTCGGAGGATTTCGATTCCCTCTTCAAACAACTTGAGAGCGTTGTCGAGGGGCACTCCGTCCCCCTCAAGATCAGCTACGATTTCCTGAAGTCTGGCAACTCTCTTTTCGTAGCTCATGACGTCTCCGTAACGCGCGCGACGATATCCCCATCGCGCACAGTCAGTGTGAAAAGATCATCGGCATTGAAGTCCCTGGTGCTGGAGAGTGTCCTGCGATCGTCCTTGGCGCGCGCGACGGCATAGCCGCGCGCGAGCGTCGCGAGCGGGCTCAGTGCGTTCAACCGTCCCGCAGTTGCGCCAATTGCCGCTCGACGTCGTTCCGCATCAAGCTCAGCCGCGCGTTTGAGGGACGTAGCACCATTCTCGAGCCTGGAGCGAGCACGTGTTGCGAGGCCGGTCAACGACAAACTCAAGTCGTCGCCAAGTCCACGCAGGGCGGCCAGCAAATCAGCACGCATGGGAACCGCCGCCTCAGCGGCCGCCGACGGAGTTGCCGCGCGATGATCAGCCACGAGATCCGCGATCGTGATATCGATCTCGTGACCGACACCCGATATCACGGGCACAGTGGCATCAGCAATCGCGCGTGCCACAGCTTCGTCGTTGAACGCCCACAAATCTTCGCGACCACCGCCGCCTCGACCTACTATGAGCACGTCTATCTCACCGAATCGACAGATGCGCTGAATCGCGGCGACAATCTCGGCCGGCGCATTCACGCCCTGCACAGTTGCCGCGCTCACGATGAGGCTCACATGCGGCGCACGCCGGCGAATCACGGAGATCACATCGCGCAGCGCAGCACCGTCGGGACTCGTCACCATCCCGACACGCGTTGGCGCGTACGGGAGTGCGCGCTTCCGAGCAGCCGCAAGCAAGCCGTCCCGGTCGAGGCGGAGCCGAGTTTCTTCCATCGCCTTGCGCCAGAGGCCGTCACCGACCGCGTCCATCGCCGTGACGTTCAGGTGCATTTCACCCCGAGCGGCATAGACGGTCAATTGTCCGTATGCCGTTACTTCCATGCCTTCATCCGGCGACGTGGGGATGCCCCGCTGACTGCGGGACCAGACCACGCAACGAACCTGCGCAGATGCATCCCGCAGACAGAAATACCAGTGACCATTTCTGTGTCGCTTGAAGTCGCTGACCTCACCGCGCACCCACAGTGGCGAGAACGATCCTTCGATCACTGCACGCGCCGTCTCGGTAATCGATGCGACGGGGATCGCAGTTTCGGGCGTCGATCCCGGGGTGGCTGGAGCAACCACCCGCGACGTTCCTGAAGAGCCGAACAAATCGGACTCCACGCCAGGACGCTCGATGCTGGTCCTGTACGATCGCCTCAACGGAACGACCTCACGCAACCGCCAGACGTTGTGCGGCGCGAACAGTATTGCGCAGCAGCATTGCGATCGTCATCGGACCCACCCCGCCCGGAACGGGCGTGATCAGACCCGCGACCTCGCGAACAGCGTCGAAATCCACATCGCCGACGAGCCGTGTGCCGCTCTTGCGTGTCCGATCGGGAATGCGCGTAATCCCGACGTCGAGGACCGCCGCGCCTGGCTTCACCATGTCGGCCGTGATCAGACCGGGCCGGCCGACGGCGGTGATCAGGATATCAGCTCGCCGCGTATGCGCCGCCAGATCGCGCGTGTAGCGGTGGCAGATCGTAACCGTGCAATTCGCAACGGGTCCGTCCTGCATCATCAGAGCGGCCATCGGCTTACCAACAATGTTGCTGCGACCCACGACCACGCAGTCAAGTCCGTGCGTGGTGACGTTGGACGCACGCAACAACTCCTGGATCCCAGCAGGCGTGCACGGCACGAAGCCATCGCGCTCGCCAGTCATAAGCTTCCCCACGTTCACCGGATGGAAACCATCAACATCCTTCGCGGGATCAATCCGCCGGATGACAGCGCTGCAGTCGATCTGCGACGGGAACGGTGACTGCACAAGAATCCCGTGCACCGCAGCGTCGGCATTGAGCGAATCGAGCAGCTGCATGAGCTCGGATTGCGACGTGGTTGCCGGAAGCCGAATCGTCGATTCGGCCATGCCGACCTCTACGCACGCACGACCTTTTCCAGCGACGTAAACTGCGCTCGCAGGATCGTCGCCGACAAGCACGACAGCGAGCTTCGGAACGATGCCCCTCGCCTTGAGTGTCGCAACTTCCCCAGCAACTTCGGCGCGAACTCGCGCCGCGATGACCTTTCCGTCAATGATCTCAGCGGGCAATGCCTACAGCCCTCGTCTCACGGATCAGAACTACCTTGATCTGGCCAGGATACTGCAATTCGCGCTCGATTCGAAGCGCGATCTCCTCTGCGAGAGTCTCCATGCGTGGATCGTCGATCGTGTCAGGGGTTACAATCACTCGAACCTCACGACCAGCCTGGATCGCGAAGACCTTTTCCACGCCACGGTAGTCAGATGCAATCCGCTCGATACCCTCGAGCCGCTTGACGTAGGTCTCGAATGATTCCCTGCGGGCACCCGGCCGCGCGCCACTGATCGCGTCGGCTGCCTGTACAAGTACCGATATCTCGCTCTCGTGCGGAACATCGTCGTGGTGCGCCGCAATCGCATTCACTACTAACGGGTGTTCGCCGTACTTGGTCGCCATCTCGACGCCAAGTTGTACATGCGTGCCCTCGTGTTCGTGAGTGAGCACCTTGCCGATGTCGTGCAGCAGCGCGCCGCGACGCGCCATCGCCACATCGAGCCCGAGCTCGGCCGCCATGATGCCGGCGAGCCACGCCACTTCCTTGGAGTGATTGAGAATGTTCTGCCCGTAGCTCGTGCGCCACTTCATGCGACCGACGAGCTTCAGGAGTTCCGGATGTAGTCCGTGCACGCCGCTCTCGTACGCAGCGCGCTCGCCTGTTTCCAGAATCGCCTTGTCCACTTCCTCGCGAGCCTTTGCCACGACTTCTTCGATGCGGCCGGGGTGACTGCGACCGTCCGCGACAAGCTTCTCGAGCGACATGCGTGCGACCTCGCGCCGCATCGGCTCGAAACAGCTTACCACGACTGTATCCGGCGTATCATCAATGATGACATCGACACCCGTCGCGAGCTCGAACGCACGGATGTTGCGACCTTCGCGGCCGATGATCCTTCCCTTCATCTCGTCGTTCGGGAGCGCCACCGTCGACACGGTCGTCTCCACGGTCTGCTCTGCGGCAATGCGCTGAATCGCAAGCGCTATGATCTTCTTTGCCTCGCGCTCCGCGTTGCGGCGCGATTCTTCACGTATGACACGCAGCCGGTTCGCTGCATCGGCGTGGGCTTCTTCTTCGAGCCGCTTGATCAGCTCATTTTTGGCGTCGGCCGCCGACATTCCCGCGAGCGATTCGAGATGGCGTCGTTCATCCGCGATCAGCTTGTCGAGCTCAGTCTGCCGATCCACGATGCTTCTTTCGCGAGTTGCGACATCCGTCGCGGAGCGTTTGACGTCGCGCTCCCGCTGGTCGAGCACGTCTGCCTTCCGTTCGATGGTTGCAGTGCGTTCCTGCAACCGTCGCTCATCGCCTTCGACGTCCTCGCGGCGCTTTCGCGCCTCGGCCTCCCATTCCTCGCGTAGACGAATCAGCTCTTCCTTACCC
>JBDTAW010000245.1:0-26634 GCA_039924445.1 Gemmatimonadaceae bacterium | reverse complement strand
CCTTCATCACGGAACTCACCGCCGTTCGGTAACGGCTATGTCACACGTTGCGCCCGATCGGCACGGCGGGGGGGAACGATGCGCTCACCGTCGTGCCGCGTCCCAAAGTGCTTTCGGCACGCACCTGGCCTCCGTGTGCTTCCACGAGGTGCTTGACGATGGCGAGACCCAATCCGGTGCCTCCGCTTGCGCGCGACCGAGCCGAGTCGGCCCGGTAAAAGCGCTCAAATATTCGGGGCAGGTGGGCTGGCGCTATTCCGACGCCCGAATCACGTACTCCAACCCAGGTGTAACCATCATCGTCGCGACGAGCGAAGACTGTGACTGTCCCCTTGAAAGTGTGGCGAACCGCATTTTCGACAAGGTTTCCGAGTACTTGGCGAAGCGCCGTCCGATCGGCATACACCCAGCGGGCATCGTCCGCGACATGTGCCTCGGTCATGACCTCGTTGAAAATTGCCACCGGAGCTATCGACGCGATGGCTTCTGCTGCCACCACTGCGACATCGACATTCTCCGGCCTCGGTACCCATCCGCCGGACTCGATGCGCGACAGATCGAGCAGTTCATCAACAATGCGTTGCATCCGGGCAGTATTGCTTTGAATCAGCGTGGCGAAACGCATCCGGTTCTCGTCGGAAAGCGTCGGCTCGCATAGTGTTTCCGCGAAACCGCCTATCACGGTGAGCGGCGTGCGCAATTCGTGCGAGACATTGGCTACAAAGTCGCGGCGGACTGCCTCCAATCTTAATTTTGCAGTCAGGTCCGTCAGCGCCAGGACCGCGCCGCCGTCCGGAAGTGGACGCGCGGCTACAGCGATCATTCGGCCGGCCACCTCAACTGATTGATCGTCGGCGGAGTTGCCGCTCAGCGCTGCGTCGAGCGCATCCTGAAGCACGCGTTCGCGCGGAATGTTATCGGCCGAGAAGGGGACCGGCTCACGAAGCCCCAGCATGGTCCGTGCTGCCGTATTAATCCGAAGTACGGTACGCCGTGCGCTCACGGCGAGAATACCCTCGTTGAGGGATTCGACAACGGCGGACACGAGCGACTCGTCGTCCGCAAGTCCCTTGAGCCTCGCTCCAAGCTGTTCCGACATAGTGTAAAGCGCCGCTGCCAGATCACCGATCTCACCCGGGGCCGATATCGGGGGTCGGCGGGACAGATCACCTCCGGCGATAGCACGCGCGGTATCCCGGAGTTCAACGACTGGGCGCGAAACAGATCGCGCGAAGAGAGTAGCGAGCAGTAGCGCGATTGTCGCCGCGACTGCGCCGGCAAAAGCAACGTCGCCGAGCGCACGATTAAATATCGCGTCGGCAGACGCGGTGTTCTGCGAGACCCGTGCAACGCCGAGCTCGGCAGGAACAGCGACATACACTTCGTCGTCGCCTTCCGACGGGCTCGCTCGACGTGATGAGCCGACTCCACCACCGAACGCGACCATGACTTCGGGGCGCTGCGAGTGATTCTGGAGACGTGCCACGCCCGCCGAGTCAAACTGTGAGTCGCCGAGCACAACACCGTCGCGGCCAATAAGCGTTACTCTGTGTCCAAGGGACCGCCCGGCGGTGTGTGCAAGCTCGAGAGGCTTCACAGCGCCCGTCCACTGTGCAGCAACGAACTGCGCCTCACGCGCCAGTTCCGCGATGTTTTCACGCCCCATTCTCTGATGAAGCTGCCGATCAAGGATGAGAGCCACGGTGATCGTCAAGGCCGCAATCACAGCGAGCGATGAAAGCAGGAGCCGGTTAGCGAGTTTCATGTCTCGCCGATCGATGATTCAACGTGGTGCAACCCGGGTCAACGTCCGGCACTTCTTTGCGCTCCGATATTTATCCGGTACCCGAAGCCACGTACAGTCTCGATCATTTCACCCGCCGGTCCAAGCTTTGCACGGAGTCGCTGTACGTGCATATCGACGGTGCGCGTTTGAATATCGGGCGCCGCTTCCCAGACCGTCTCCAGCAGCAATCTGCGTGCAAGCACACGACCCTTGCGTTCCGCGAGTGTGAGCAGGAGCTTGTATTCCGTAGGTGTGAGATCCACTACCGCTTTTTCGACGCGGACTTCGTGCGCAGCGCGATCTATCTGCAGCGGACCGATCCGAAGGACATCCGACCTCACGCTCTCGGGCGCGCGTAGGCGCCGGAGTATCGCACCGACGCGCAGCGTCAGTTCCTGTGGAGAAAATGGTTTGGTGAGATAATCGTCCGCACCGAGCGTCAATCCGCGAAGGCGGTCCGGTTCCTCTCGGCGCGCCGTCAAAGTCAGCACCGCAATGTGTGCCGTCCGGGGATCCGATCGGAGCCGCTCCAACACATCGAACCCGGACATTCCGGGAAGCATGAGGTCGAGAACCACTAGCGATGGAAGTTCAGCCGTGGCCTTGGCCAACGCCTCGGGTCCGCTACTCGCTGTCGAAACGCCGTATCCCGCGCGGGCAAGATGGTACGCGACGAGTGCAACAATATCGGGCTCGTCATCGACGACCAGAATTCGCTCAGCGGGAGTGCCTGTCTCTTCTCCTGGAATCATGATCGTGCCGAAAGTTCACCCGTTGGCGGCTCGAGCGGGAGCGCCGAATTGTCACGATCCGGTACCAGATGACAGTGTCAGACCTCTCCCGAAGTAGGTAACTTATTGTGATGTTGGGACTTACCTCAGTGGCGCTGTTGCTTCTGACCGCCGCGCCTCCCTCTCTTCACCGGCTCCCGTCGGGCGTTTCACCGTTGCCGGTGGAATGCATTCCGGGCGCTGCCGTCAGCCTCCGGATCGCGGCCACCACCGACGTACATGGACACGTCAGGGGTTGGGACTACTACGATAATCGCGCCGACCCGCTTCGCGGCCTGACGCGTGCAGCAACGATCGTGGACTCCGTGCGCGCGGCAAATCCCGGGCGAGTTCTGCTTGTGGACGCGGGCGACATGCTTCAGGGAACACCACTCACATACGTAGCGGCGCGCGTTTCCAAATCACGAATCAACCCGGTGGTCGCTGCGATGAACGCGATGCGCTACGACGCGGCTACAGTCGGTAACCACGAATTCAATTACGGCGTACCATACCTGGACAGCGCCGTCGCACAGGCGCGATTTCCGCTGCTGGCAGCAAATGTGACCCGGCATGGCAGTCTCCCCGGCTACGGTCCCTTTACTATAGTGCATCGCGATGGTGTAGCCGTAGGAATCGTTGGTGCAACGACCCCGGGTTCCAATTTGTGGGACGCGTCGAACCTCACTCAGGCTGGAGTTCGCGTCGGGGACATAGTGCCGGCGGTGCGCGCTTCCGTCGCCGAAGCGAGACGGCGTGGAGCAGATGTAATCGTAGTCGTTTTGCACTCAGGGCTGAACGAGCCTTCCAGCTACGACACCGTCGCGACAAGACTACCGGGTGAAAATGTGTCAGCTCGAGTCGCCGCGGAAATTCCAGGTATAAACGTGTTGGTATATGGCCACTCGCATCGGGAAAACAGTGGCCAGCTTATTGGGGGCACGCTCGTCGTTCAGCCGAAGAACTGGGCAACCAGCGTTGCCGTTGTGACTATGCCGGTCGCATGCAGTGCGGCACGCCGATGGGTCGCGTCTACCGCTACGTCAACCCTCATCCAGTCTGTCGGGCACCCGGAGCAGGACACTGTGAAGGCCGCGGTGGCGCAATTGCACAATGAGACACTCACATATGTGAACTCGACCATCGGTACCACGCCAGATGCATGGCGGTCCGATTCAGCTCGGCTGGCCCCGACCGGACTCACCGGGTTGATAATGGAAGTAGAACGCAGAGCCGCACATGCGGATATCGCCTCTACTGCAGCGTTCGATCTGCACGCACATCTTGGCCCGGGGCCGATTACGGTGGCGCAACTCGCGCAGCTATACCCATACGAGAATACGCTTCGTGCGATTCGCATCACAGGTTCCCAGCTGAAGGCGTATCTTGAATACAGTAACAGGTACTACGAAACCAATGCCGCAGGAGAGCTTGTCCCTGATACGAGCGTGGCCGGCTACAACTTCGACGTCGTCAGCGGCGTTCACTACACCGTTGATGTCACGAAACCGCTTGGCCAACGCGTGCTTACACTCACGTTTCGCGATCGGGCCGTCGCGCCAACTGACACCTTTATCATGGCACTCAACAACTACCGACAGAGCGGTGGAGGCGGGTACGCGATGCTCCGCAACCCGCCAGTGGTTTACGACAAGCAACAGGATATCCGACAGCTTCTTATCGAGGAGGTACAACGCCTCCACGAAATACACGAGGTGGACTATCGCACGAATAACTGGTCGTTCGTCAAGCCGAGCGCGGCGCGATAATTCATTCATAAAACCACCAGCCGACTTACCGTGACACGCGTTACTACCGATGAATTACGCAGGATGCCCAAGGCAGAACTGCACTGTCATCTCGATGGCTCATTGCGCCCGGGGACGATGCTCGAGCTCGCTCGCGATCATGGCATCGCTCTCCCACGCGAGAATCCGGAAGAGTTGCGCCATTATATGTGCGCCGATAACGTCGCCGATCTGGCCGACTATCTCCATCGTTTCGATACCACAATCTCCATTCTGCAGACTGAGTCGGCGCTGGAGCGCGTTGCGTACGAACTCGTCCAGGATGCGAGCCTCGATGGGGTTCGCTACATCGAAGTCCGTAACGCTCCGCACCTGAACATCCGCGGCGGGCTGGCAGTAGATCAGGTGCTCGAGGCGACCATGCGCGGGCTGAACCGCGGTGAAGCGGAGTTCGGTACCGTCGCGAGGTTCATAACCTGCTCGTTACGCCACTGGGATCCGTCGCGATCGCTCGAAGCGGCGCAGGCCGCGGTACGACACAAGGATGCCGGCGTAGTCGGGTTCGATCTCGCCGGAGCGGAGGCGGAATTTTCCGCCGTTGACCATGCCGCGGCGTTTGCATACGCACGCGAGCACTTTCTGCAGGTTACGTGTCACGCGGGTGAAGCTGCAGGGCCTGAATCAATCAAAACGGCCCTGTTCGATTGCAACGCATCCCGAATCGGGCACGGCGTCCGCGCAGAGGAGGATCCCGCGCTGCTGAAGTACATTCGCGATCTCGGCATCACCCTTGAGATGTGTCCAACCAGTAACGAACAGACACATGCGGTGGCGAGTTATGCTCAGCATCCGCTGAGGCGCTATCTTGACTCCGGCGTTCGCGTGACGATCAATACCGATAGTCGGCTCATCAGCGGCGTCACACTCACTGACGAGTACGCTCGCGCTGTCAATGAACTTGATCTCACCGTCGCTGATCTGTGCACCTGCGTGATCAATGCGTGCGAGGCATCATTCCTTCCATTCGAAGAGCGTACCAGACTCGTCGCAGATGTCCGCGCGGAACTCCAGCGTGATTGGGGATATCAAGCATGAGGCCGTACGGCTCAGAAGCAGCGCGGAATGCTGCGGAGGCGATCCGCGCTCTTATCGGAGACTCGATCCCCGAGCTTGCGATCGTGCTCGGCTCCGGTCTCGGTGGTCTGGTAAACGATGTTCAGCAATCGGTGGCCATTCCGTACAATCAGATTCCGGACTTCCCCGACGTTGCCATCGCTGGTCACGCCGGCAAGCTTGTGATAGGGAAGATCAGCGGAAGGGTTGCGGCAGTCTTCGCGGGACGTTTTCACTCGTACGAGGGTTATCCGCTCCAGCTGACAGCATTCCCGATTCGTGTCGCTCACGCACTCGGCGCCCAAACCCTGTTCGTTTCAAACGCCGCCGGTGGTGTTAACACCGACTTCAAAGCCGGCGATCTGATGGCCATCGAAGATCATCTCAACCTCACGTTCGCGTCGCCGCTGACTGGCGCCGCTGAGCCTGGTGAAGTGCGGTTCCCGGATATGTCGGACGCGTATGATCCAGCTTTGCGAGCCGCGTTGCACAAGGCCGCAGGAAAGCTGGGCATGGTGCTGCGTCGTGGCGTGTACGCAATGTTGCCGGGCCCGGCGTACGAGACGCCGGCCGAGGTTAGAATGCTGCGTACCCTCGGCGCAGATGCCGTGGGAATGTCCACGGTTCCAGAGGTCACGATGGCACGCATGCTCGGCATGCGCGTCGCTGGAATAAGTTGCATCACCAATCTCGCCGCCGGCATCGATAAGCGCCCGCTCGATCACGCAGAAGTGCTTGCGACAACTTCGCGCGTGGCACAGCAGTTTCAGGCGCTCGTTCGCGAGTTTATCAGTCTGACGTAGAGCGACGAGGGGCAGCCGAGCCGCCCCTCGCAATACACTACTGAGCCCGAGTCGGTGGTGGCGCGGGCAGGCTCGCCAGCCGCGACTTGAATGTGTGGAAGTTCTGGGTGTCCTTCGTAAGCCCGGCGAGTTGCGTCGGTGTGAGTGTGTTGATCAATCCCTGAATGTCCGATATACGATCTTCTTCAAGTGGGTGCGTGGCGAACCACGAGTCCACCGCGCCTGGCGAGCTCTTGCGTTCATTGATCAACTTCTGGAACATCGTGACGAGTCCTTCCGGGGAAATCCCCGCACGCACGACATTCTTGAAGCCTTCTTCATCCGCCTCTGCTTCATCCGCTCGGCTGAATTTCGCAAAGATCGCGGATGTGCCGACGTTAACCAGAGTACCCGCCGCCTGATTATTGCAGATGGAAGTTAGAACACAGGCCAGCGTAATTCCGACATTAGCACCCTGCTGCTGCTGCATCTGGTGTACGCTGTGTCGCCGCACCACGTGTCCGATTTCATGACCGAGGACGCCAGCGAGCTCATCCATGCTCGTTGCCCGTTCGATCAAACCTCGGTTTACGTATACGTAGCCGCCCGGCACCGCAAACGCGTTGACCTCCGAGCTGTTCACAACATAAAAATGCCAGTCCAGATCACGACGGCTCGTAACGTTCGCAACTGAATCGCCGAGCACATTTATGTACCGCACGATTTCAGGGTCATTGATGAGCGGGAGCTGCTGCGATATCTGCGCTGCGTACTGCTGACCCATCTGCACTTCCTGTTGCTGGCTCACGGCACAGCCACCGAGTACGAGGGCCGCCATAAGGATCACTATTCGTTTCATTAACGCTCTCGCTGTAGATTTCCCGCCTGTCAAAGGCAAAAGCTATTCCATGCATATACCCCAACAAGCCCCAAACTCTCACTCGTGAGGTCGCTCACTGTAGCTCGCGATCTCCAGCGCAGGCGCGCGCGCGAGCGTTCGAGGCAGTTTCTGGCCGAAGGCGTCCGGTGCGTTGAGGAACTGATTGCCTCGCCCCTGAAGCTGCGCTCAGTGCTCGTTTCCCCCGCAATCCGTGAAACGGAAAGGGGCAAGGCACTCTTCGAACTGGTGCGCGCTTCCGCCGCTGAGCGGGGCTTTCAGGTTGAGGAAGTCACCGAATCGGAGCTGGCCTCGGTATCCGATACCGAGAGTCCGCAAGGCATTATCGCAATCGCAAACCAGCCCGAACGATCGTTCGACGGCATTGGTCCTCGCGATGTGGTGCTCGTACTGGATGGTGTCCAGGATCCAGGGAATGTCGGGACGATACTCAGAACGGCTCAAGCGTTCGGCGTCAGCGCGACGATCGCTCTTCCTGGAACCGCAGACTTCTGGAATCCCAAGGTCGTACGATCCGCGATGGGCGCTCTATTCACTCACAATGCATTCCATGCGAGCGTGGAGGATGTGCTGAGCTTTCTCGCGGGTATCAGAATGCCGATCTGGGCTACGAGTGCAGCGGGAGAACGCATCAATAAGCGGAGTGGCGATTCAGGGCTCGCGATCGTCGTTGGAAATGAAGCAGCCGGGGTATCTCGCGAACTTGTTGCCGCTGCGGCGCGCACCGTCGCGATTCCGATTCTCGGTGTCGAGTCGCTCAACGTCGCAGTCGCCACCGGAATTCTTCTCTATGCGGTCACAGCAGCATGAATGAAGCGGTCACAGGCCTGTTTGCATTCCTCTTTGGTGCATGTATCGGCTCGTTCCTGAATGTGTGCATTGGAAGGTGGCCCGCGGGGATGTCTGTAGTGCGGCCACCCTCACGCTGCCCGAACTGCGAGCGCCCGATCCGAGCCTACGAGAACATCCCGATCCTCGGCTGGATTGGGCTCCGTGGCCGGTGCGCAGGATGCGCGGCTCCAATATCGCCGCAGTATCCACTGGTTGAATTGCTCATTGCACTTGTCTGGTTGTCATCGAGCGTGGTGTTCGGCCCAACCTTCCTCGCGCTTCGGGTTGCGGTATTCATCACGCTGATGATCGGGATCGCGATCACCGACGCGAAGTACTACGTCATTCCCGATGGCTTCACTATCTTCGGCCTCGTCTGGATCATCGTCACTGCCTTGATTGCGGCGTTCACGCATTCCGACTCGTCTTTCGCCGCTCCGTACGACGCAATGATGGGTGCGCTCGCTGGCGCCGGTGCGATCGCGATCGCCGGGTGGCTGGGTGAGGCGGCGCTTAAACGTGAGGCGATGGGGTTCGGCGATGTAACTCTCATGGCCGTAGTTGGCGCCGCGCTGGGCGCGCAGCGCGCGCTGCTTACGATATTTATCGGCGCTGCACTGGGTGTTGTTGTCTTTCTCGGAGTCGTTTTACCAGTCAGTAGAATAAGCAGCCACAACCGATCTGCGGAGGTTCGTGAGAAGGATTCGTTACCTCTTGTGCCGTTCGGTGTATTTCTGGCACCCGCCGCAATTCTCACTCTTTTTTACGGCAACCCTCTGATCCACTGGTATCTCTCCAGATTCATCGCTTCATGAAATTGAGACTTCCTGCAATGCGCGCGCGCGTTTCGCAAACGCTGATCGTGTTGGCTGCTGCGCTCTCGGTTGCATCGTGCCGACGTCCGCCAAAATCCACCGGCGGCCCGTACGACGATATTGTTGCCAAGGCTATTCCCGCAGTCGAGCAGGCGGTTGGCCTGCGCTTCAAGACGCCGCCGAAAATTGAAATCCGCAGCAAGGATCAGGTGCGAGCATATTTGCTCAAACAGATCACAGACTCGGCGACCAGGCGCGAGATCGATGGCCAGTCCACAGCTTACAAACTCCTCGGGATGATCCCCGATACGTTGAATCTGCCCGACTTGATGACGCGCCTGCTGCAGGAGCAGATCGTTGGTTACTACGACCCTGAAACCAAGGTGCTCTACATCGTCAAGGATTCACCGAAAGATGAAACGCAGCTCATCGTAACGCACGAACTCGTGCACGCGCTGCAGGATCAGTACGTGAGTCTGGACTCGGTTCAGAAAATCACCGGAAACAACGATCGGCAAACTGCGGCGCAGGCTATTTTCGAAGGTGAAGCGGTCTACGAGCAGATGCAGGCAATGCTCGGGCCGGGAAGCCTCGCCCTCGGACTTCCGGCTGGCTGGGAGCGCGTGCGTGAGACAATCCGCAACAACGAAGCGGCGATGCCGGTTTACGCCAGCGCACCGATGGTCATTCAGGAGACGCTGATATTTCCGTATCTGAGTGGCGCTGAGTTTGTGCGCACATTCAAATCCCGTGAGCCCAACGCTCAGCCATTCACCGACCCTCCGACGTCAACTGCACAGATACTGCATGTCGATGAATATTTCGGAAAACGGGTCGAGCCGACTCCCGTGTCGTTCAAGCCCAGTGCGGGCGTGACACCGACGTACCAGAACAACCTCGGCGAATTCGAGACGCGTCTCTTTCTGTACCAGCAACTCAAGGACACTGACCAGGCTGCACACGGGTCTTCCGGATGGAACGGAGATCACTATATGACATTCGAGACTCGCAGCGGGCCTGCGATCGCGTGGGCAACGGTTTGGCTGACGGCTGGCTCGGCAGCCAATTTCTATGCGTTGGCCCAGCGGGCGGTTACAGCGATGCAGCCGGAGCGGCGAGGTCGGTCCGTCAAGGTCAGCACCAGCGAGGTCAACGGGCGCGCAGTCGTGCTATTCGTCGCGACGCCCGTCGGCGCAACGGCGCCGATCTCCTTGAGCGATGTAAGGATTGGTGGCCCGACGTCACCCTGATTGATTTCAAGAGGATTCGCGCGAGTGTGGCGGGCGTGCGTGTGTGGATAACTCTCAGCTTACTTCGACCACTGTTGCGGCCGTGGAAAGCCTGTCAGTCTGTAAGCCTCACGTCAGTTTTGCGCGAAACCGTGCGATTCAACTCAACATACTGTTGCACTCCTGCCACAATTCTTTCCGCTAGTGCATCTTCGTATGTGGGAGCCAGGTCGAGCACATCGGCGTCATCGAGACCCATGGCCTCGATAATGTCGGCGAGTTGTGGCGCGTCGAGTTCGCGTAGAACTTGACGGAGAGCGTACTCTCCTGTTCGCTCATAAAGTGCTATCGGGTCCACGCCCGCACCTGCGTCTGCCTGCACTGCGACATCAATCGCCGCGCGGTCAAACTGTGCGTTGGGTTCAGTTGCCTGCTTGAATCGCGGGTGCGGAGAAATCGTTGCCTGCGACTGAAGCGCTGTACATAGTGAGTCGGCGAGGTGCGCAGGTGTGATTCCCGCAGCCCAGAATCGGAGGTCGCCGCGCGAGAGCTGTTGCGTCTCAGGAGGGGTTATTACGGTATCGCCGCGGAGGTGTGGCTGGAACTCAAGCCACGCTTCCCAGAGTCCGGTCGCGAGTTGCTGGCATCGAACCTGAGCCGTGAATATTCTGCCGTCAGCACTTAGCAGAGGTTCGTCGAATAGAACGAGAGTAACAGCCATCCGTTTGCGCCGATGTGAAGCGTTGAACCCGACTGCAAAAATGCACCTGTCCGCGATTTCGTGCATGGAAGTGCAAACGTTTTGCCAAAGTAGTCGCGTGCGGCACAACCCGACGCCGAATAGCGGCTGCGGGTAGCGATCGACCCGTGCCATGCCGCACGGTCGCGCCTACTGGATACTGGATACAATAATTGTGACATGAGAATGGCGCTACCCCGCGTTAAGATTCACGAGTGACGACCCCCACGCCGACTCTATCCTCGCCAGCCGGATCGCGACCGCCTCCGCCACGAAAACTGGCCGCGCCGCCCATTGCCGACGAAGCGGTCAAGCGAGAGCGGCTTGTCCGCATGAAACGGTTCGCGCTCCTGCTCCTGATCGTTGCGGCAGCTGTCTTCGTGGCCACTCTTTTCCTTCAACAGACGCACGACTGGGCTTGGCTTGGATATGTCCGGGCGGCGGCCGAGGCGTCCGTGGTGGGCGGCGTCGCCGACTGGTTTGCCGTGACGGCCCTCTTTCGCCACCCTCTCGGCATACCGATACCGCACACTGCTATCGTGCCGGCACGCAAGGATCGCATCGGCCGTGCGCTTGGCAACTTTGTGCAACAGAATTTTCTCGATCGAACCGTAGTCGCTTACAAACTTGCATCACTACGACTCGGTGATCGCGCAGCGCAGTGGCTGTCCGAGCCGGACAACGCTCGAAGCGTCACACGGGTGACTGCGCACGCTCTTACTTCAGCGGCGAACGTGCTCAAGGATGAAGATGTGCAGTCATTCCTTGAGCGGACCGCGGGTGACCGGCTCCGTAGCGTGCAGGTCGCGCCGCTGCTGGGAAGAGCACTCCGCCTGCTGACTGCCGACGGCAGGCACCAGGAACTGCTCGACGAAGCATTACGCCTTGCAGCGCGTGCGACCGAAGCGAACGACTCGCTCATTCGAGAGAAAGTGCATGAGCAGACACCGTGGTGGGTCCCCGGTCTGATGGACAAGCGAATCTCCGATCGCGTTGTGACCGGAATTGGGCGCACGCTCGCCGAAGTGAGCATGGATCCGGATCATCCACTCAGGCACCGTTTTGACGACGCTGTACGTGAGTTCGTTGATCGGCTGCAGTCATCGCCGGAAACGATCGCCCGTGCAGAAGCCTGGAAGGAAGAACTGCTCGAACATGAAGCGATGCGCGAATTCCTGGGCACGATCTGGGCCGACGTGAAGCGGAAGTTGAAGGAGTACGCTATACGGACCGAACACGAACAATTTGAAGGCGGCCGCCTCGAAGTTGCGATCGCGACTCTGGCGCATAGTGCATTGCAGGATCCGGTTCTCTCGGCGAAACTCAACGGTTGGATAGACGAAGCCGTGCTTGCGGTAGTCGATGCTTCGCGTATCGAGATCGCTCAGCTCATTTCGGGCACCGTGAGCGCCTGGGACCCGCAGGAAACGTCGCGTCGCATCGAACTGCAGATCGGGCGCGATCTGCAGTTCGTGCGGATCAATGGTACGATTGTTGGCGGACTTGTGGGACTCGCGCTCTACGCCCTCACGCGGGCTTTGTAGCACTGCTGGCAGGAGAGCTTGAGTGTTGCTATCCTGCCGCCTCGTTCAGTCCGTCTACACTCGCGACATCGGCGAGGCGCGTGACCCCGGATGGTGCGTCTGGCTCATGCAGCGCATCCACGACCGGAGACTCAGCCGCAGGTAACAGCGCCTCGTGCATGACGTCATCCATGTTCGAGACGAGCGTGAACTTCATGGCATCACGTACCTCGACGGGGATGTCTCGCAAATCCTTTTCGTTCGGTTTTGGCATCATCACTTCGCGAAGGCCAGCGCGATAGGCGGCGAGTACTTTCTCTTTCACGCCGCCAATCTCCAGAACCTTCCCGCGCAGCGTCACTTCGCCGGTCATCGCCACGTCGCGGCGTACTGGTCGTCGGCTCAGCACACTCGCAATCGCGAGTGTAACTGCAGCGCCGGCGCTCGGCCCGTCCTTTGGAATTGCACCTGCAGGAAAGTGGATATGGACGTCGGTGTCCTTGAACTCGTCTGCGGCGATCCCGAGTATCTTGGCGCGAGCTCTTACGTAGGAGTGCGCTGCGTCGACGGATTCGCGCATCACGTCGCCAAGCTGACCGGTGACGATCAGTCGCCCGGTGCCAGACATGCGAAGCGCCTCGATCTGCATCAGGTCACCGCCAGTTGCTGTCCAGGCGAGGCCCGTAACAGCGCCGATCTCGGGCTCCATCTCCGCTTCTTCAACACTGTATCTCGGAACGCCAAGGACTTCGTTCACCATCGCAAGGTCAACGATCCATGCGCCCTCCTCACCGTCCGCCTTTTTTCTCGCGCGCTTGCGCATGATTGCGGCGAGATTCCGCTCAAAATTTCGCAGGCCGGCTTCGCGCGAATACCTGTTTGCGATGAACGCCAGTGTTTCATCAGTGAACTGGAGATCCTTGTCGCTGATCCCGTGATCTTCCAGCAAGCGCGGGAGCAAGTAGCGCCACGCGATCTCGACTTTCTCCTCGACAGTATATCCGGAGATACGGATGATCTCCATTCTGTCGCGGAGAGCGGGCGGGATGTCAAAGAGGTTGTTTGCCGTGCAGATGAACAGAATCGAGGAAAGATCGAACGGCAAGTTCAGGTAGTGATCAACGAATGTCTTGTTTTGGGAAGGATCCAGGACTTCGAGCATCGCGGCTGTTGGATCGCCGGATGAACCGCCCTGAGTCATCTTGTCGATCTCGTCGATCATCATTACCGGATCTCGCACCGCGACTCGCCGCAACGCCTGAATGATCAGGCCCGGCATCGCGCCAACGTACGTTCGACGGTGACCCCGTATCTCTGCTTCGTCGCGCACGCCACCAACGGATATGCGATAAAACTGACGACTGATCGACGTCGCGATTGCCTCGCCGAGTGAGGTCTTTCCAGTTCCTGGCGGCCCGACGAAACAGAGAATCGGGCCGTGTTGATCGCCTCCGCGCAGTTTCCGCACTGCGAGATACTCGATGATGCGTTCCTTGGCGTCACTCAAGCCATAGTGACGCGAATCCAGCGCCGCCTCCACGGTCTTCAGCTCGATCTGATCGGCGCCACTGCGATCGTTCCACGGTAGCGACAGAATCCAGTCTAGGTACGTGCGAATCACCTGATACTCGCTCGACGCCGGCGACAGCATGCGCAGCCGCTCGGTCTCTCGTTTCGCCTCCGCTTGTGCTCGCTCCGGAAGCTTCGCCTCATCGACCCGGCGAAGCAGTTGAGCAGATTCCTTCTCGCCGGGATCCGCTTCGCCTAGTTCAGTCTGGATCGCTCTCAGCTGTTGACGCAGATAGAATTCGCGCTGATGCTGCTCAATCTTGATCTCCGTCTGACGCTTGACATCTTCCACGACCCGAGCGCGCGCAACTTCGCGTTCCAGTCGGGTGAGTATGAAGCGAAGTCGCTGACCGATGTCGAGTCGCTGAAGCACCTCGTCCTTGTCGGCGATCCGGAAATTCATATTTGTCGCGGCAAGATCCGCGAAACGGCCCGGATCCGAGATGTTCATTTTGAGAATCGCGGGAACTTCATCGGGAATACGATCGATAAGTTCAGCGAGCGTCTCTGCCGCGGTCGCTACTCGTGACACGAGATCGTCGACCTCGATTGCATCCGGCTGGACTTCACGCGCCGGTTTGACGTGCGCTTCGGGATACGGTTCAATCGCAGTAATGTCGTCAACAACGATTCGGCGTAGTCCCTGCAGCGTGATCTGGACCGTGTCGCCAGGAAGATTAATCCGCTCGTGGATACGCGCCGCAACGCCGACTCTGCCGACGAATCGCGTCAGATCGGAATCCTGATCGTGATCGCCCGTAGCCACGACCAGCGCCACGATGAGTCCCGGCTCCTCGTGCGCTTTGAGCAAGGCGAGGTTCTCAGGCGCTCCCATCTGCACGGCGATGGTGCCGAGAGGGTAGACGATTGTTGAACGGAGCGCCATCAGCGGAAGCGTTGGCGGCAGCTCCGATCGGAGGATCTCTTCCTTTCGTTGCGGCTTGGGCATATGCCAGAATCTAGGGCGGCGTCATGCGATTCGTGAGGGACGTCACCCCCGCGTTCGGCGCTCCGCGACTGTCATCCCCGCGAAAGCGGGGATCCATGTTCCAATGGCCCCTGTCCTCCGTCGGACCAGCCGGTTTTCCTTCTCGCCGCCGATACTTAGCGGCAAGATATTCCCCCTCCACCTACAATGCATGCCCAGACTACTCAGGTCCATAACGTGTGGACTCACGACTCTGCTCTTCACGCCGGCCATTCTCGCCGCGCAGCAGTCCCCGCTACCCGCTGCAACCGGCTTCGATTTCCATCCGACGGGGGTGTCGCTCATAACTGGTTGCAAGGCCGCGATACACCGCGTGAGATCCGAACTGCACGCGGTCGATTCAGTTCAGGCCGAGAAGCGCACTTTCGCAAATACGGTCGGTCGCGCGGAACATGCTACGATGAGCCTCCTCGACTCCGCAGCCGCGTACGCCAATCTCTATCTCGTCTCGCCGGACGCAGAAGTACGTCAGGCGTCGCAGATCTGCTCGCAGCAACTGGCCAAGTTCAGCGTCGATGTGGGCGCCGACAGCAAGATGTACGATGACGCCGTTGCGCTGAGCAAGCCGGGCGTGTTGAACGACCCCGCCCAAAGGAAGGTCGCGGAACTCTACGCGGAGCAGGGTAGACACGCGGGCGCTGGTCTTGATTCAGCGACTCGTGAGCGAGTGAAAGGTCTGTTCAATCGATTGAATGACCTGCAACGCGAGTACGCGGTAGCACTGGCAGCCGATTCCACGACGATCACCATCACTGCCGCGGAATCGAAAGGCATAGCGCCGCAACTCCTTGCAAACCTGAAGCAAGCGCCGAACGGCGGCTATGTTGTCCCGGTCAATGAAGCGACCTCCGGCCCTTTCATGCAGACCGATGCATCGTCAGCCGCGCGCGCGCGCTTCCAGGCTGCGAACTTGCGACGCGGTGGAGCGGACAACGTCAAGCGACTCGAAAGCGCGCTCGCGATTCGTGACACGCTTGCGCACCTCTTTGGATTCCCGAACTGGGCTGCGTACCAACTCGATACGCACATGGTCAAGGATCCGACTCGGGTTATTGCATTCCTCAACCAGATCGATTCCGAGCTCTACTCCAAGACGAAAACGGAACTCGCTAATCTTGCAGCCGTCAAGCGCGCCGACGGCGACAATACCGCGCTTCTCAGCAGCGACATATCGTATTACAACGCGATGCTGCGTCGCACCAGGTACAAAGTCGATAACGAGGAAATCCGGCAGTACTTTCCTGTGGACCATGTCATCAGCGGAGTCTTCGGGATCTACGAGCATCTCCTCGGCGTCAAGTTCGACGAGATAACTCCAGCTGATGCGTGGGCGCCGGGAGTTCGCGAGTTCGCAGTATCCGATGCCGCGACGAAGAAACCGCTTGGCTGGATCTTCCTTGATTTGTTTCCGCGACCCAACAAGTACGATCACTTCGCCACTTTCCCGATGCGGCCAGCCGTGCACTGGGCGGATGGTACTTTCGACATGCCCGTCTCGGCGATCGTTGGCAACTGGCCGACCGCCGCACCGGGCAAGCCGGCGCTGCTGTCGCACCAGGATGTTATCACGTTCTTTCACGAGTTCGGCCACCTGATGGACGCCACAATCGTGGACGTTCCATTCCCCACGCTTGTCGGGCTGCGCCAGGACTTTGTTGAAGCACCATCGCAGATGCTGGAAAACTGGATGTGGCAGCCATCCGTACTTGCTCGCGTATCGAGCAACGTCACCACCGGCAAGCCGCTGCCGCCAGACCTGATCGAGCGAATGATCGCGCTACGGCAACTGGGTGCCGGCTATAGCAACTCGGCCCAGGCGTTCTATGCCATGTTTGACATGCGCTTGCACACGGCGACCGGTCCGATCGACACCAAGGTGACTTGGGATTCGCTGCAAGCCCGGATGATGCCGGGCGTGACGTTCACCGGAGCCTACCCGGCGGCCAGTTTTGGGCACCTGATGGGCGGATATGACGCCGGCTACTACGGGTACCTCTGGTCCAAGGCATACGCGCAGGATCTATTCACCCGCTTCGAAAAGGACGGTGTCATGAGCGCGTCGGCAGGCATGGCTTATCGCCACGATATTCTGGAGCCCGGCGGTCTACGCGAGCCCGATGCCCTGTTGCAGTCGTTCCTGGGTCGACCGCTCAATTACGACGCGTTCTACCGTGACCTCGGCATCACGACCCACGCCGCAGGGAGCCCAGCGGGAAAGTGAGCCTCGGCGAGAGCCGATGGACGGGTTGAAGGCGGCCGGGTTGAGAGGCGGGCGGGCGATCCAGATCGTCCGCCCGCTTATCTTTCCGGAATGTTCGAAGAACTCTCAGACAAACTCGAGAACACGTTCGCCAAGCTCCGTGGCCGCGGCGTTCTCACCGAGTCCGACATCAAGGAAGGGCTGCGGGAAGTCCGCCGAGTCCTGCTCGAAGCCGACGTCTCGTTCACGCTGACGCGCGAGTTCCTCGAACGCGTTGAAGCAAAGGCCGTTGGAATCTCTCAGCTGAAGAGCGTCTCGCCGGCCCAGCAGCTGATAAAAGTCGTGTATGAAGAGCTCACGGCCATGCTCGGCGAGCGTCGCGAGGGACTCAAGCTGTCGTCGATTCCGCCGACCGTTGTCATGCTCGTCGGATTGCAAGGCTCTGGAAAGACGACTACCGCTGGCAAGCTTGCCCTCAAGTTGAAAAAGGAAGGGCGCGCCACGAGACTCATCGCTGCCGACGTGTACCGTCCCGCCGCTATCGACCAGCTCGAAACGCTAGGGAAACAGCTCGACATTCCCGTCTATTCCGACCGTTCGACGCAGGATGTCGTGCGCATCGCCAAGGCTGGAATCGAGGCTGCCAAGCGCGACCGTGATCGCGTCGTGATCGTTGATACAGCGGGTCGACTGCAGATCGACGATTCCATGATGCAGGAGCTGCAGCGTCTGAAGAAGGAAATTTCTCCGACCGAGATCCTGCTCGTCGCCGACGGCATGACCGGTCAGGACGCTGTGCGCATCGCGGAGGGATTCGACAAGGCGCTCAACGTCACGGGTGTCATCCTGACGAAGATGGATGGCGACGCACGCGGTGGCGCGGCGTTGTCGATCTACGGAGCTACAAAGAAGCCCATCAAGTACGTCGGTGTTGGCGAGAAATCAGACGCGCTTGAGGATTTCTATCCTGACCGCATGGCGGGCCGGATCCTGCAGCAGGGAGACGTTCTCACCCTCGTCGAAAAGGCCCAGGGCGCATTCGATGCCGCCGAGGCCAAGAAGCTCGAGAAGAAGGTCCGGAAGGAAGGGATGGATCTGGGCGACTTCCTTACGGCGATGAAGCAGATCGAGAAGCTTGGTCCGCTGGAGGGAATCCTGAAGATGCTCCCGGGAGTCAACACCAAGGCTCTCAAGCAGATGAAGTCCGAGCCCAAGCGGCTCAAACATGTGGAGGCGATGATCCTCTCGATGACGCCTGCGGAGCGGCGTGACCCTGGTCTACTCAATGGCTCGCGGCGCGCCCGCGTGGCGCGTGGCTCCGGCCGGACCATCCAGGAAGTAAACCGGCTGCTGGAGCAGTTTCGTGAGATGCAGAAGATGATGAAAAAGATGGGTTCCAAGCCCGGAGGCCGGATGCCGGCACTCCCGGGCATGTTTGGAATGCGCTAACTTCATCAGGCTGTACCGGATGCGCTGCGGATTTGCCGCGGTCGCGATGAGTCCGGCGTTCGACCCGCAACCCCGTTTGGAGCATTCTCATGGTTCGTATTCGTCTCCGCCGCATCGGGCGCAAGAAAGCGCCTGTGTATCGCATCGTCGTCGCCGACTCGCAGAGTCCGCGTGATGGCAAGTTCATCGAGATCATTGGGCAGTATGCTCCGCGTCAGAGCGAGGGCGGTTTGAACATCGAAGAGGATCGCGCGAATTACTGGATGAATGTCGGTGCACAGCCGAGCGACACCGTGCGCTCCTTGCTGCGCCGCGCTGGCATTCTCAAGCGCCGCCACGAAGCGCGCACGGGAAGAACCGTCGTGTCGAAGGCGCCGGCAGTCGAGGAACAGCCCGATCTGTCCAACGTCATCCCGATTTCCGAGGATACCGCTGCCGAGGCGTAGCGCTTCGTCAGCGATCGACATTGTTTGGCCGGCCTTGCGCCGGCCTTACTTTTTTAGACGATGCCAGAAAACGCATTCGCGATAATTGGGCGCATTCGGAAGCCACAGGGCATTTGCGGCGATGTGACCGTAGAATTGCTCACGGAAGAACCGGAACGGTTCTTCGCGCCGGGCAGTCGCGTATTTGCCGGCACGATAGATGGCAACGTCGCAAACCACCCGGCAGATCGTCGCAATCCGCTAAGTCGACAGGAATTGCGAATCGAGGAAGCGTCTCCGTATCGTGGCGGACTTATCGTGAAGTTCGACGCTATACCGGACCGCACAGCCGCAGAGATGTGGCGGCAGCGATACCTGTTGGTGCCGGCTGCTGAGATCACGCCTCCAGGCGACGGCGAAGTCTTCATGCACGACCTGCTCGGCATGTGCGTCCGCGGCGACGACGGCCGAGAATTAGGCGAGGTGACAGGCTACTACGAGCTTCCGCAGGGTCTGACGCTCGAAGTAAAGGGTGCCGGTGGCAACATACTCGTACCGTATCGTCCTTCTGTTGTGCGCGAAGTGGATCTTGACGCGCGCGTTGTGCTGGTGGACATGTCGTCCGGGCTCTTCGAATGAAATCGCCGGTGACCGCGGCATGTTGACTATCAATGTCGTAACGATATTCCCCGATTTTTTCACGACCCCCCTCGCACTCAGCATCCCAGCGCGCGCCGCGGCGGCGGGATCGGTGAAGTATCATGTCGTGGACTTGCGCGATTACACGCACGATCGACATCGTACTGTCGATGACTATCCCTATGGTGGCGGCCCCGGGATGGTGATGAAGCCGGATCCGTTCTTCGAAGCGGTGGAGAGTCTTGGCGCGACAGCGCCGATCGTGCTACTGTCCCCGCGCGGGCGTCGGTTCGAACAGTCTGACGCAATCCGGTTTGCAAACGGATCGGAGCTCACGTTGTTGTGCGGCCACTACAAGGATGTTGATCAACGCGTCGCCGATCACCTTGCGACGGAGGAACTCTCGCTCGGCAATTTCGTTGTGAGCGGCGGCGAGGTTGCTGCGCTCGCGATAATTGACGCAACCGCGCGATTGTTGCCCGGTGCGATGTCCGATCTGGAAAGCGCGTACGGTGATTCCTTTTATCAGGGGCGGGGAATATCTGCGCCGAGTTACACGCGGCCTCCCGATTATCGCGGGCATCCGGTCCCTGAAATTCTCCTCTCTGGAGACCACGCGAAGATTGCGCAATGGAAAAAGGATCAGGAGCGCTGACGAAGCGTTCCCGACGCGCTGCGTTCAACTATTTCCGCGGTCCCGGAATACGGTTCGGCCGCCCGCTGTTGTCCGGGGGAATACCGGACTCGGTTGAGCCCTTCGCGCTCACTGCCATGCTGCAATACTGGTTTGCTGCAAGGGAGGCGGGGTCGAGGCGCACCATGGTCACGACGTTTGGAATGGAGGCCACGTCTCGACTCCACTGCAGAAATTGATTGGTGGCGAAAGTCTCTGCCTCGATGGTGTAGGCACCGAGCGGAACGTTCTCGAATACAAATTCTCCGTTGTCGTTGGTGCGAGTAGTATCGCGACGGAGCGCCATCAGCGTCGTTAGAAGATTCACGTCCTTTGCCATCTTCGTTCCGGTCCAGTCGATTCCCGATGGCGTTGCAATCTCGTCTCTCGCCTGCAACCACGTGTTCTTGTCTGCCTGCCACGCTGTACACGCGGAGTCGCGCGTCGCTTCGGTCGTTGCATCGATCGTCCAGAGAGTTACCTGTACGTTGCTCGCCCCGACCGTATCGCCCGACATAGTGGTAGCTGTTACAACGCCGCGTACCGTCCCGCTCGGAAGTCCCGACGCCTGTGCTTGAGCCGGTTTTGATTGCGTGGCTGCAGTCAGAAGAACTCCAGCCACGCAAGTCAGCGTCGCAACCGAACGGTACAGGCGGAAACGGGGCGGCATCGCCGCTGACGTTTCGCGGACCAGCCTGAAATCAATTCCTAGCGTCGCCGCCGTCCGCCGCCGTCGGACGGAATTGGCGCGACGTACTCGACTGTGACTCGAACTGGATTGCCCTTGACCGTTGGCGTCGAATAGCGAAGCTTCGAGACGATGGTGCGTGCGGCGTCGGCCGTGACTGCCGTTCCGGTTGTCGATTTTACGATCACAGTCGATTGGTCCGGGACTCCCTTGGCGTCGACGACGAAATCAATCGTAACGGTTCCGTTCTGCGCGGCTGACGGCGATGCATTTACTGCACCGCTGAGGAGCTTGAGAGGCGCGTCGAGGTCGCTCAAGTTGTACGCCTGGCCGGACCCAGCGCCACCGTCCGGAAGCGGGCAGTACTGGTTTTCGGTCAGCGTCGTGGCGTCGAGATCGACGCGTGTTTTTCTGCCAGGTATCACTGGCGCGTCCTTGCTCCATTGCAGGAACTTGTTGTTCGCAAAGGTCTCGGCTTCGACCGTGTACGCGCCGAATGGAACGGATGCGAAGATGAACTCTCCGTTTGCATCCGAGCGAACAGTGTCGCGCCTGAGTGCCAGGAGTGAATTCAGATGGGTAAGATCGTTCCCAACTGCGGTTCCCGTCCAGTTCACTCCTGAAGGAGACTCGACCTCGCCTTTTGCCTGCATCCAGATCGTCTTGTCGGCCAACCACATGGCGCATGCGGAGTCGCGTTTCGCTTCAGTGGTGGCATCGGTGGTCCAAAGCGTTACCAGGATGTTTGCGCCTTTGACGACCTGTCCGTTGGCCCCGGCTGCGGTGATACTTCCGGTAACGCTACCGGCTGGCATCTGGGCTCGGCTGGCAGTGGGAGCTGCGACCAGGAGAGCCGCGCAGGATAGGCAGGCTATTGCGACTGGAAACGGGCGGCGGACGGGCATGGAAAACGGGGTAAAAGTATGTATTGAGGAGACTCAAAAAATGCAGGGCAGCCAAATATCCCGCCAGAGGGGGCTCACGGCCCAATTCGGCACTAAATCCAGTGGTGCGTGCCGGGCGCGGCGCACTGGGCGTAGGCCTGCCTGCTCCTATTGCAGTTACCCCCTGAGCCGGCTATTTTCAAAGACTGTCCCCGAAAACGCCGAGAATATTCCATGCACGCCTTCAGTGAAACCCAGAAAGAGTGGTTACGTAGCGATGTCCCCCCGTTCCGGGCAGGCGATACGGTACGTGTGAACGTCCGGGTCAAAGAGGGTGACAAGGAGCGCGTTCAGGCCTTTGAGGGTGTATGCCTCGCCCGTCGCGGCGCCGGTGTCTCAGCGAGCTTTACGGTCCGCAAAATCTCCAACGGTATTGGGGTAGAGCGCATCTTTCCGCTTCATTCGCCAATGCTCGCAGACATTACAGTCGTGCGTCGTGGTCGAGTACGCCGTGCGAAGCTTTTCTATCTCCGGGCATTGACCGGCAAGGCTACGCGCATCAAGGAGCGCAAGGCTAAACCCGCGTCCGCACCGGCCGCCAAGGCCTGATGCGCTGGGGCCCTGTGGAGCGTGAGTTACGCTCCGCTGGCGGGCTCCTTCTGGCTGGAGTTGATGAAGTCGGACGGGGCCCTCTCGCGGGCCCCGTTGTCGCATGTGCCGTCGTCATGGATCCGGATGCGGCGACAATCAACGGTGTGGCCGATTCCAAAACCGTAGGCGCTGCCGAACGACGCGAGCTGGCGGTCAAGATTCTTGCGCGGGCAATCTGCGTTGGGCTTGGCGCCGCGTCCGTACGCGAAATTGATCGGTTGAATATCTACCATGCGAGCACGCTGGCGATTCGACGCGCTATCGGGAAGCTGCGTATCGTCCCGAATTACGTGCTTCTCGACGGTTTGCCGATTCGAAGCCTTGAGATTGAACACCGGGCGATCGTTGGTGGCGATGCGACCTGCTACAGCATTGCATGTGCTTCGATTGTCGCAAAAGTTACGCGAGATCGTCTCATGGTCTCGCTTGCCCGGCGTTATCCGGCGTATCTTTGGGAGCGCAATGTTGGCTATGGCACGTCGGCGCATCTGTCGGCGCTCACATCCGCCGGGCCGACCGTTCACCATCGCAAGAGTTTCGGCCCTGTGGCACAGTGCAAGATTCAGTTCCCCTCGTAGGCGTCATCATGGGCTCCCAATCGGATTGGGAGACCATGACTCACGCCGCTGCGACGCTCGAGCAACTCGGCGTCCCGTTTGAGAAGCGCGTCGTCAGCGCACACCGTACGCCCGACTTGCTATTTGAATATGCGTCGGGCGCCGCCGAACGCGGGCTTGAGGTGATCATAGCTGGCGCCGGCGGTGCAGCTCACCTGCCCGGAATGTGCGCTTCCAAGACGGCGTTGCCTGTGCTGGGTGTTCCTGTAGAATCCAAGGCGCTGCACGGGATTGACTCGCTGCTTTCGATTGTTCAGATGCCAGCGGGGATTCCGGTTGCAACACTTGCGATCGGTCGCGCTGGCGCTGTAAACGCGGCGCTTCTGGCCGCAGCGATAGTCGCCAACCGGCATCCCGAATTTCGCGACGCGTTGTTACAATTTCGCGCTGCACAGACGCAGAAAGTGCTGGATTCCCCAGAGCCGATCGGCGGCGTCTGATGGCATGGATTCTGAGGAAACTGTTGCGCTGGTTAGTTGGGTGGCTGATTCCGTAATGGAAGTATCTTCGCGCGGGGCGGCCAACGTGCGTGTCGGCATACTGGGCGCGGGACAGCTCGGCCAGATGCTCGCGCTTGCCGGAATACCGCTTGGGATGCGGTTCACCTTTTTCTCGCCGACAGCGAGCGAGTCAGCCGAGGCAGTCGGCGACGTTGTCGTCGGGGAATACGACGACTTCGAAGCGTTGCGGAAATTTGCAGAGCGCGTCGATGTGGTGACCTACGAGTTTGAGAACGTATCGTCGGAGGCTGTATCTGTGATCGAAAAGATTCGCCCGGTCTGGCCGCCGCGAGCCGCCCTCTTTACATCGCAGGATCGTGGGTCCGAGAAAGCGATGTTCACGCAGCTTGGCATCCCGGTCGCTCCATTTCGGCTCGTTGACTCGATCCAGGATCTCGAAGGGGCTGTGCATGCGATCGGGTTGCCGGGCATCCTCAAGACGCGCCGGCTTGGCTACGACGGGAAGGGGCAGGTACGGCTCCGCTCGCGGTCGGATACTGAGCCAGCCTGGAACGAACTTGGCCCGGCGCCGCTCATATACGAAGGCTTCGTGGACTTTGAGCGGGAGTTGTCGGTGATAGCTGTGCGATCGCGGGATGGAGTTACGGTCTGCTATCCAGTCTCCGAGAACCATCATCGCGATGGAATCCTGAGAGTCTCCTACGCGCCAGCGAAGGGTCTCCCGGACTCGAAGCGGCTCCAGGCCGAGGGCTTTGCGCGCGCTCTCGTCGATTCGCTCGGATATGTGGGTGTGTTCGCGATCGAGATGTTCGACACGGCAGACGGACTCGTCGTCAACGAAATGGCTCCGCGCGTTCATAATTCTGGTCACTGGACGATTGAAGGCGCTGAGACGAGCCAGTTCGAGAATCACGTGCGCGCAATTTGTGGCTTGCCACTCGGTGATTGTGGCCCGGTTGGCCACTCGGCGATGTTCAACCTGATTGGTGAACACCCCGACATCACTCGCGTACTCGCCGTTCCGGACGCTCACCTGCACCTGTACGGCAAGACCGAGCGCGCGGGACGCAAACTCGGTCACGTGACTATAAGATCCCGTACCAGCGAAGACGTGCGACGGCATGAAGCGTCGATTCGTGCGATACCATTGATCGGCTAGCTAGTTCGACGTGATCAACTCCTCGACCTTCGCGTTTACGACGCTTGCGTTTACGTCGCTGCTTGCGATTGTAAATCCGTTGAGTGCAGTTCCGTTATATGTCACTGCTACTTCGGATCTCAACAAGCGTCAGCGCGCATCGACACTTCGTATTGCAGTCGCAACGGGAATCATTGCCCTCGTGGCGTTCGGGTTGGCAGGAACGTACATACTGCGATTTTTCGGGATCACGACTTACGCGTTTCGGATTGCTGGTGGTCTGATCTTTCTCGGGATCGGTAGCGACATGCTCAAGGCGCGCAAATCGCGCGACCGCACGAGTCGCGGGGAACAGGAAGCCGCAGAGCAGAAGTCCGACGTTGGGATCATCCCGCTCGGCATTCCCACGCTTGCCGGACCCGGGTCGATTACCACCGTGATCACGCTCACCGCGCAGGCGGATAACCGCGTGCAACTGGTTGGATTGTACGGAGCGATTATCGGAGTCATGGTGCTCTCATGGATGGTGCTCGCTGTTGCTCCATTCATTGTCAAACGGGTAGGTCGTACCGGAATGAACGTGATGACGCGACTGATGGGTCTGTTGATCATGGTCATCGGCGTCCAGTTCATCATCGAGGGTGTCCGCACGGTCGCGTTGGATATTCTGCGTCAGGCCTGATGTCCGACGACGTTTTGGACAGCGACGAAACCAGGGGGCCCGTATTTCTTGACAGAACCGGGCGACGCTGGCCCAGGGTGCGCCGATTTGCAACATTGATCGGTGTCATTACGACACTGCTTTTGCTGTCGCTCGCTGCGATCGTTCTGCTCGCTCCGCCCGTTCTTCCGGCATTCAATCCAGCTTCCAACTCCGTCACGCCCAGATTCGTCGGCAAACGGCAGAATCGAATACGGCGCTCCAAGCGCGGTGAGTTATACGCCGCTCTTCAGGTACAGCGCACGGCAAGATCCATCCGGGACGCCGCCGCAGCGATTGAGCGTCAATTGTCGGGTGCGCCGAGCACGCGGCAGATCCGTGCTGGCTTTTACGTATGGTGGGCTGATAACTCGCTTGCGTCGTTCCGTCGAAATTATGATGATCTCGACTGGATAGTGTCCGAATGGGGATATCTGTCGCCCGCCGGTGACAGCATCGACGTAAGTATGATCCAGAAGGACACCAGCTTCTTCGGTGTGTACGACTCGATCCCGGCGCATCCCAAGGTCCTCCTTCTGGTCAACAACATCGACCGGAAGACGCAGCTGTTCAGCTCTGCCGGCGTCACTGCGATGCTCGCCACCCCGTCGATGCGCGCGAAGGTGCAGAACCAGATTGTGTCGACGATTCTGCGTTACAAGTTTGCGGGTGCGGCAATCGATTTCGAAAACGTGCCTGCTGCATCAATGTCGCAGTTTGTTGAATTTCAACGCGAACTCGGCACGATGTTGCACTCGCATGGGCTTCTTCTGACACAGACCGTGTCAATCAATTCCGACCCGCGCGATCTCAAGCGATTTTCAACCGTAAACGACTATCTGTTCCTCATGCTCTACGACGAGCACTATGGAAAGGGAGATCCGGGACCAGTCGCGAGTCAGCAGTGGTATGTGGATCGCGCGCGCGAAATGCTGCGAAGCGTTCCGGCCAGCAAGGCGATCTTCGCACTCGGCGCGTACGGGTACGACTGGAATGATGCAGGTCCAGCCAATTCTGGAGAGACCTACACCTTTCAGGAGGTTCTGGCCAAAGGGCGCGACAATCCCGGAAGCTCACGTATGGGGTTTGACCGCGAGTCGTTGAATCCGTACATGACCTGGACTGACCCGGATTCCACTGATCATCTGGTCTGGTATCTGGACGGGGCGAGCGCATACAATCAGGTTCGGGCGGAGCGCGCCCTCGGCGCGGCGGGCTACGCGGTCTGGCGCCTGGGTGCAGAAGACCCTGCATTATGGAAGACCGTCGCAGCTACACACGTGAGCGATGCGGTCAGCGCCCTGGCCGAGATACCGAC
>JBDTAW010000244.1:0-5038 GCA_039924445.1 Gemmatimonadaceae bacterium | reverse complement strand
GTTAAGTGCGAGCGTGAGCATCAGTATGACGCAAGCGAGCACAGCGGGACGTTGGATCCATGTCGCGGCATCGTCGGTTGGTTTCGGAGTGAGGGCGTACACAAGTCCATGCAACTCCGACTCCGGTCGCGGCGTTGTCAGCAAGCTGACTAAGATGGTGATCACAAAACATGCAACCCACGCGATGATCGCTGTCCAGAACGTCTGCGCCAACTCGCTCGGATACGTAACCAGGACACCGAAATAGCCACCCTTGATGCCGACAAGCGCACCGGCCGGAAGTGACAATCCGTGGTGAATCGCAGCAGCCGCCGTTCCGCTCAACAAACCGACGAACGCACCATGCCCAGTTGTACGTTTCCAGAACATTCCCAGCGCAAACGTCGCGAATAGTGGGGCATTGACGAAGGCAAAGACCAGTTGCAGCAGGTCCATGATATTATTGAACGACGCAGCAACATACGCCGCAGCGATCGACAGCGCGATTCCAAAGACTGTTGCTGCTCGCCCCATCCACACGTAGTGTGCGTCCGACGCGTTGGGTCGGATGTGGGTCTGATAGATGTCGTACGTCCAGACAGTGTTGAATGCCGTGACGTTGCCAGCCATGCCCGACATGAATGATGCGAGTAGTGCGGTGAGCCCGAGTCCAAGCATCCCCGATGGGAAAAGATCGATCAGCATCATCGGTGTGGCGAGATCATAATCGAGAATCATATGGCCGCTGGAATCCATCAACGGCGTGCCCGCTGCAGTGAGTTTGGCCGGTATGAGTCCCTCTCCCATTCCATGCGCAAACGCCGCTGCGCCTCCATGCGTGCTCGTCAGTACGAGCGCGATCATTCCCGGAATGATGACAAGGAATGGGAAAAGCATCTTGGGTACAGCAGCGACGAGCGGCGTACGTCGCGCAGCAGTCATCGATTTCGCGGCCATTGCGCGCTGAACGACGAGGAAATCCGTGCACCAGTAACCGAACGAAAGGACAAATCCCAATCCCATGACGAGTCCAAACCACTCCACTCCGATCGGATTGTGCGATGCGCTCCCCATCGTCGTCCATGCGTGTGTGTAAGCACCGGCTGCAAATCCGTGCGCCTGCGCAGCGACATCCAACCGCGCCTTGAGTCCGTGCCATCCGCCGACAGCATTCAATCCGAGGTAAACCAGTGGCGCGAAGCCAAAGACTATAAGGAAGAACTGAAGTACTTCGTTGTAGATCGCACTGCGCAGGCCACCGAACAACACGTAACACAACACAATCACAGCGGAGACGACGACGCTGAAGTTGAAGCTCCAACCGAGGAGGAGGTTGAACAGCTTGCCCATCGCGTACATCGATATACCGGATGAGAAGATCGTCATCACCGCGAAAGACGCCGCGTTGAAGGTGCGTGTCTTCTCGTCAAATCGAAGCCGAAGGTACTCGGGTACCGAACGCGCGCGGGAACCGTAGTAGAACGGCATCATGAAAAGGCCGACGAATACCATCGCCGGGATGGCGCCAATCCAGTAGAAGTGGCTGGTCGCGATGCCGTACTTCGCCCCCGACGCACCCATGCCGATTACTTCCTGGGCGCCGAGGTTTGCCGAGAGAAACGCGATGCCCGTCACCCATGCGGGGAGCGAGCGACCTGACAGGAAGAAGTCGTTACTCGTTCGCGCCGATCGTCGGAGCCACCAACCGATACCGAGGACGAATACGAAATACACACCCATCAGGGCGTAGTCGATCCACTGTAGATGTACGAGTGCGAGTGCCTGCATCAGGCTGGTCCGGGGGTTAACTCAGACTGTTCAACGACGCATTAATCTGGCACGCGCCGCTCGGTGTCGTAACCGGGCGGCGCGATCCCCGTCATCCCCGCGAAAGCGGGGATCCATTTTCCGGCGCAGGGATTCCTGCTCCGACTTCAGCCCTGAGTGCACATGGATCCCGACCTTCGGCGGGATGACAGCGTCAGGTGGCTGAGGCAGGGTCAGGTAGAACGTGGATCCCCGCTTTCGCGGGGATCCACGTTCTACGGTTTAGGGCGTTCCTGCCGCGTCTGAGACCCGTCGATCGCCCGACGTGTTCACCAGATAGTGCGTGAACCACTGTCGGATGCGGCCGAGACGATCTACGAGCAGCCACGGCTCGCCGGATCTTGACAGCTCATGCGTCGAACGCGGGTACCGCACGAATTCCGCCGGGACGCCCTGCTCCCTGAGTGCGTTATACCACATCTCGGCGTTGCCCATCGGTGCGCGGAAGTCGTTCTCGCTCTGAACGAGTAGCGTTGGTGTGCGCACCTTCGCTACGTGACGGATTGGCGAGAGCGAGTCGTACATCGCGAAGTTGTCCCACGGCTTCCCATAGAATTCGAACTGCGTGAGGCCCTGCGCGTCGCTCGCGCCGTACCAGTAGGCCCAGTCGGCGATCATACGATCGGTTTCGGCTGCCTTGAACCGATCCGTCTTTGTTTCTATCCATGCCGTCATGTAACCACCGTACGATCCGCCAGTTACACCCATTCTGGTTGAGTCCACATCCGGTCGTGCTGCGACGATGTCGACTGCCTTCATCAGATCGGTGTAATCCTCGGCACCCCATCGGCCGCGCGTTGAGTAAGTGAAGCCTGCGCCGTAGCCAGAGGATCCACGCGGATTGGTGAACAACACCATCATGCCCGCACCCGCGAGATTCTGAAATTCATCAAACCAGCCTTCGTCGTATTGCGAGTGCGGGCCGCCGTGAATGTACAGAACAAGCGGATACTTCTTGTCGGCCTGGTAGCCATACGGCTTCATGAGCCAGCCTTCGATTTCGAGACCTCCGACAGACTGATATGTGAAACGCTCGCCATCCTGAAAAGCGATTTCCGAATCGATCTTCTGATTGAACGACGTGAGCTTGCGTTCGTGCGCGCCTGTTGCATCTGCTATGTACAACTCGGTGGGATGCGTCATGTCGGTCGCCACATAGGCAATCTGATTGTGCTTCGCATTGATGCCCCAACCGCGCAGCGCGTGCCGACCTCCCAGGATTTCCTTCACCGCTTTCGTTTTCGGATTCACGTTGAAGAGAGCGGCGCGTCCGCCAACCGCGGCGCTCATCACGATGTTGCCGTCAGGAATCCAGCTGAATTGCTGCGGCTCATATTTGAAGTCGCCTAGCACGTTGTCTGGAGAGCCGCCGGATGCGGAAACAGTGTAGATGCGCTGAGAAGCTGTGCGGGATGGTGCACTGCTGAACGCAATCAGCCTGGAATCCGGCGACCAGCTGAACGACCGCTTCTGTCCAGCCATGTGGGTGACGCGCTTCGGTGTGCCACTGCCGTCGCTCGAGATTACGAAAATGTCGGCTTCGTCACGTGGTGTTTCATCGCGGACGGAGTCGTACGGCAACCTGTCGAGCGAATCGCGTTCCGCCTGAACGAGTGAGTCAGGCCTTAGTTGCGCATCGGCAACAAAGGCGATGAACTTGCCGTCCGGCGAGATCACAGCGTTGCGATGCGAATACTGTGTGTTGGTCAACATCTTCTTTGCAGATCCATCGTACCCCTGGATCCAGATCTGCGACGCATTGTAGCGTTGCGCTTCACTGCGGCTCGGCACAAATCCAGCGTCGTTGTTCTTGAAACGTGAGTCAGTGAACTGCATTCCGTCGAACCGCTTTGGATCGATTGGCTTCGTCACCGCGTCGAATGGTGGGCGTGACAGACGGCCCATGGATGCGTACGGACCCGCTGCATGCTTACTGCTGTCACGCGGTGGATTTTTGCTCGTGTCTGCCTCGGTCCACACACCAAAGCGATTGTCGGCACTGGTCGATGTCGCGTTGGGATAGTCTTCCATCTGGAAGGCCTCTCCGCCCGGTACGTCCATGCGAAGCGCCCAGCGAGAACCCTTGCTCTCAGGACGTGTCGATGTGAAAAACAGATACTTGCCATCCGGCGAGAAATGCGGGTTGCTGCTCTCGAATCCGGATGATGTATAGCGCACCGGCGCACCGCTTGTGGTGGGAACGACCCACACCTCGGAGTGACGCTTGTTCTCCTTTTCTCGTACTGTCAGCACCGTGAACGCGACGAGCTTGCCGTCAGGCGATATCTCCGGGGCCGAGAGGTTGGTGATGCTGTAGTAGTCGGACGGGGTGAAGGCCCGCTTCGTGGTGGTGGCCTGCTGCGCGGAGCCTGTCTGGGCAACGGCGGCGATGAGTGCGAAGGACGTCGCGGCGAGGGCAGATCGGTGCATGGTCAACTCGTTGAGGGCGAATGGCTGGCGAGTGCTGCTAAGAGCAATACGCCGGACGGCCTGGGATCGCTAGGGCCAAAACTTCGATCTTCGTGCCCGTCTTCGCGATTCCCGCGAAAGTGGAGAAACCGTCGTCCCGCTACTCTGAGAGCATCTTTGTGATAATAGTGCCCACAGGCTCGCCGCTGCCGATACTCGGGGGATGGTCCCTATTCGCAGGATCGAGCCCGCCAGGGCCGCTTTGCTGTGCCTGCTGCTAGGCTTGGCCGCGATACCTGCGTTCGCTCGCGACTCCTCGCCGCGAGGTGCAAAGCGCGCGGCGCCCGCGCCCGTTCACCTGATCCAACCGGCGAAATCAGTCAGTGGAGAGGCAAACAGAAGTGGCGTCGAAGCGATTCCGTCTGAGGAGCGCGGCGATACCAGCACTGGTCTAAGTGAGGGAGTGCGCGTCCATCTGCTCGCGCCCGGAACGGTCGCACCGGGAGTATACGAAGTACCGGGCGGAGTTGGTGGACATTCGTTCGCGTTCATCGGACTGATTCCATTCGATGCGAAACGGGGCGAATTCATCGGCTCGTACCACCTGGGTTACTGGCCGGCGGAACTGCATGCAGTGCATTCGGATGCGTACGACAATCCTGCGGGTTTTGTCGAGGTGACGGCCGAGAATGTCGGTGTGCATGTCTCGGATCATCTCACGCTGGGCGACTTCGTCACTCATGACGGCGCACCGTTCCCCAAATACATAGTTCTTCGCGAAGCACTCCTCGACAAGATAGAGTTGGTGCTGCAGGATCTTGAG
>JBDTAW010000243.1:0-6613 GCA_039924445.1 Gemmatimonadaceae bacterium | reverse complement strand
CATTCCTTTGGCACGAAATATGGCTGTTGACCAAATTGTTTTCGCACATTAGTCTGACTGCTTCAGCCCAACCAATTGGAGCGTCTATGCCGGCAGCGGTCGAAAGCAGGCCAAAAGGGTTCGCGCGGTCCTCTCCTTCAACAGCCTTCGACCAGTACCTGCACGACATACAGAAGCTTCCCCTGATAACCGACGTCGAGGAAGAGCGAAGATTGGCCCGACGCGCGCAGGAAGGCGATGAGCGGGCAGCCGAGCGATTGGTGACGGCAAATCTTCGATTCGTGATTTCGTATGTGAAGAAGTATCAGGGGCACGGGCTGGATCTCAGTGAGCTCGTAGCGATTGGCAACGAAGGGTTGCTCAAGGCGGTAAGAAAGTTCGATCCGGACCAAGGCGTCAAATTCATCTCCTACGCCGTCTGGTGGGTCCGTCAGGCGGTACTGAAGGCGCTGGCTGAGCAAACGCGCTCAGTGCGCATCCCGCTGAATCAGAATTCACAGCTTATCAAGCTTTCGCGCGCAGAGACCGTTCTCGCTCAGGTTCTGAAGCGCGATCCGACCGACAATGAGCTCGGTCGCTTGCTGGATGAGACGCCTGACACTGTGCGTTCATCGCGCCAGATGTCAGCGACAGAGATCTCGCTGGATGCGCCCATTGACCGTAGCGATCGCGAGGCGTCGACGCTCGGCGAGCGTTTTGCCGGGGTTGATGGTGGGGAGATCGAAGACGTCACCGACTTCAAGCTGATGCGCGAGTCGATCGACAAGGCGTTCAAGAGATATCTGACGCCGCGTGAGCGGAAGATTCTCTATCTGTACTACGGCCTGGGTCAGGATTCCGAAGCGATGACACTTGAGAGAATCGGGACTCTACTCGGCGTGACAAGAGAGAGAATCCGGCAGATTCGCGAGCGTGCATTCGAGAAATTGAGACAGTCGCCAGATGGTGGCGCTCTATCCGGATTCTGGGGAGCAGCGTAGCAGAACCAGCGTGATCACAGGTAGGCAGCGAGGACCCGCGATGCGGGTCCTCGCTTTATCTTACCCATTGTGATCCCCGCGTTCGTAAACGATGCCGCTGGTACGTCCGCTGAGGCTAAACGTGCACTGGAAGACGTTGGTGGATTCGAGATTCACGCGACGTCGCCCGAAAGCCTCGAAAGCGCGATTCGCGCGGCGATGGCGTCGAAGCCGCCGCGGATCGTGATCGCCGGGGGGGACGGTAGCGTGGGGACGGCAGCGCGGGTTGTTTGCGGTACCGAGACCGAGCTTGCGGTACTGCCCGGCGGTACGCTGAATCACTTTGCGCGTGACCAAGGAATTCCGACAGATTTTCACGAGGCCGCGACGACCGCCATCAACGGCGAGCCGGCGGTGGCAGACACCGCATACATCGGCGATCGCCTGTTTCTCAATACAAGCTCGGTTGGCGCATACGTTGGGTATGTCCGGCTACGCGACCGAATCGAGAAGTACTTCGGGTACAGGCTTGCGAGTCTGGTGGCAGCTGTACGGCTGTTCATGTCGATGCGACCCGTGGAGCTGGAACTGGATGTGGATGGGGAGCAACGCCACTACAGTACACCGATCGTCTTCATAGGAGTCGGTGAGCGAGAGACGCTCTCTCCGACACTCGGGAATCGTGTGCGCGGGGGCAAGGATTGTCTCCACGTGATTGTCGTACGTGAGCGACGGGCGGCTCGGCTGCTGGTGGTTGCACTCGACGCGGCAACGCGCGGCCTGGGAGAACTGGCCCGTACTCCGGAGCTGGACAGCTTCATGGTTGATGCCTGCAAGATCAAGTTGCGGGGCCGACATCATGTAGCCGTTGACGGAGAAGTCATCAAGGCGTCGCCGACGCTCGATTACCGGATCGCCAAGGCGTCGCTGCGAATCGTTGTACCGCGAGCGGGCGGGAGCGCGGAGGTACCATGACCGCCCCAGTCGCGACGAGCGTCACCGAGAAACTGCGTGCGATCGTTGGTGATCGATTCGTTCTGCAGCGCGACGCAACACTGCTGGCGTATGAGTCGGACGGCTTGCCAGGATATCACAGGCGACCGTCGCTCGCGGTGTTTCCGGGATCGCGTGCCGAAACCATTGAAGTCGTGCGATTGCTCGCCGAAACGCGAACATCGTTCGTACCGCGTGGAGCTGGCACCGGCCTGTCTGGTGGTGCACTCGCCGACGGCGTGGTTCTACTGGGGCTCCATCGGCTGAAAACAGTGCTCGAGGTGGACGTTGCGCGGATGCGTGCGACGGTCGAGCCTGGCGTCGTCAATGCTGCGCTGAACAAGAGACTGGCTCGGCACGGCGTGTTCTATGCGCCAGACCCTTCAAGCGAAGCAGCGTGCACGATTGGAGGTAATGTCGCGGAAAACGCAGGTGGTCCGCACTGCCTCAAGTATGGTGTGACGCTGAACCACATTCTCGCGGCGACGGTTCTGCTTCCCGACGGTGACGTCATCGAGATCGGTGATCGTGACGGCGGGATGTCTGGTTACGATCTTCTCGGCGCATTCACAGGTTCAGAAGGTTGTTTTGGCGTCGCACTCGATGTCACTGTCCGGCTCACGCATCGTCCTGCGGCCGTGCGGACCGCGCTTGCGGATTTTGTAAACGTTGCTGACGCTACGCGAGCCACGTCGGCGATCATCGCGTCTGGCGTTGTCCCTGCGGCACTCGAGTTCATGGATAACGGAACGATTCGCGTTGTGGAGGAATCGATATTCGCGGCTGGATATCCGATTGATGCCGCAGCGGTACTGCTGATCGAAGTCGATGGCAGCGATGAAAGCACGGACGCCGAGATGGAAGTCGTGCGTTCGTTATGCATGGAGTCGGGAGCGCGGACTGTTCGCGTCGCGACGAACGACGCTGAGCGCATGCGACTGTGGCAGGGGCGCAAGAAGGCATTTGGGGCGATGGGTCGGCTCGCGCCGAATCTGGTCGTGCAGGACGCTGTGATACCGCGCACTCAGTTGACCGACGTCCTGGCGCAGATCCACGCGATTGGCGATTCCCATGGCCTCAAGGTCTGCAATGTATTCCACGCCGGCGATGGCAATCTGCACCCGAACATATCGTACGACGCGGGCGATCCGGATCAAGTTGAGCGTGTTCATGAGGCAATGAGCGCGATCATGCACGCGTGCATCGCGGCCGGCGGAAGCATCACCGGGGAGCACGGCGTAGGTCTCGACAAGCTCCCTTACATGACGAAACTATTTGACGAGCCGACACTCGCAGCGATGTGCGACCTTCGGAACGCCTTCGATCCGGAGCATCGGTCGAATCCTGCGAAGGTTGTCCCGGTGCACTCATGCAGAGAGTGGCTTGCGGCGCCCTCTGCGCGGCCATCGTCGGGTGGAGGCACGAATGCGCGGTGACCCCGCAGTGGCGGCCGCAATTCGCGATGCAGGCGCGACTGGCACTCCGCTCCGGATAGCCGGCCGCGGCACCTGGCTTCACGCTGGCGCGTCCGTCGCCGCGGAGACGACGCTGTCGCTCGTCGACGATGCCGGGATTCAGGCGTATGCACCCGACGATCTTACCGTGACGGTGCGCGCGGGTACAACGCTCCGCGAACTGAGCGAGGCGCTCGCGCTGCGTGATCAATGGGTAGCACTTGATCCTGAAGGTGACGCGAATGGAACGCTCGGGGCAACAGTAGCTACATGCTCGTACGGTCCCGCCGCCGCGTTTTTCGGCACGCCGCGCGATCAGGTGCTCGGCATGACCGTAGTCCTGGGCACCGGCGACATTATTCGTCCTGGCGGCAAGGTTGTGAAGAATGTGGCGGGATTCGATCTCACTCGATTGATGATCGGAGCGTGGGGTACGCTTGGTGTAATAACCGAGATCACGTTTCGAGTTCGTTCACGCGCCATGAGAAGAGATTCGATCGCGCACATGCGGCGTCAGATGCCAGCGTTGCACGGTTATCGCGAGCCGGTGATTGTGAACGCGAAGATTGCGGATACACTGCGGCGGCGCTTCGATCCGTTTGGCATTCTGAATCCAGGAATCATGCGAGAAGTTGCATGACTCCGCCAACCGGAACACCGTCTCCCCTTCCGGACAGTCCGCTCGCGCGCGAGCAGGCTGGTCTCGATGCGTGCGTCCACTGCGGCTTTTGCCTCGAGGCGTGCCCGACGTATCTCACGCTGGAAGACGAGAACGATTCACCGCGCGGCCGAATCGTCCTGATGCGCGCGCTCCTCGACGGAACCCTTCCAGCCAGCGATCCGGATCTTCGTCAGCACATCGACCAGTGTCTTGGATGTCGTGCGTGTGAGACGGCGTGCCCTTCTGGCGTACCGTACGGCCATCTGCTCGAAGCGACGAGAGCGACGATGCGTGGAGGGCACGCGCCGACCTTCGGGTCGCGCATTCTGCTTGCGGTTTTTGCGCATCGCCCGCTGATGCGATTCGCGATGGCGATGGCGCGACTTCTCGCTGCGACACCGATTCCCACGCTGCTGCTCAAGCTTCCTGGCCGGTTGGGGTCCGGTATGGCGATGCTCGCGTCGACTGATTTTCCGCTGGAGCGAGCCAAGTATGTTGCCCATGGTACCGGCGAGAACGGGAGCGCGACGCTACTTCTGGGATGCGTGATGGAGGGTCTTTTCACCGAGACCAACCGGGCGACAGAGCGCGTCCTGACGCGAAATGATTACACGATGACCGCGGCGCCGAGCCAGGGCTGTTGCGGGGCTCTGCACGCGCATGCTGGCGAACTCGGCGCTGCTCGCAGACTTGCGAAACGCAACATCACCGCATTCGAAAAATCGGGCGCGCAGTATATAGTCACCAATTCTGCTGGCTGTGGTGCAATGATGAAGGAGTACGGCCACCTGTTCAGTGGCGACGCTGAATGGAGCCAGCGCGCGAGCGAACTGTCGTCCCGAGTACGTGACGTCAGCGAGCTGCTCGCTGCCGCGGGACCGCGGTCGGGCGGAGTAATTCCATTCACGGTGGCATACGATGCGCCGTGTCACCTGCAGCACGCCCAGCGCATCACCGAGGCGCCCGTTACCGTGCTCAAAGCCATCCCGGGAGTCGAACTCGTCCCGCTGGACGAATCCGACCAGTGCTGTGGGAGCGCCGGAATTTACAACCTGCTTGAGCCTGAGACTTCGGATGCGGTACTCGGACGAAAGCTGGAGAGAATCGGCGCGTCGGGTGCGGCACTGGTTGCGACCGGGAATCCTGGCTGTCTCATGCAGATTGGTGGCGGATTACTAAGGGCAGACATGCGAGCGCGCGCGGTGCATCCTGTAGATTTACTGGATGCATCTTACGCTGCTGATTGACCGCTCCAACCGGGCGCGATTCGAATTAACCGGCGCCAACGCCGTCGCGACGCTGAACGGGCTCGTGACAAACGATGTCGCTGCGCTCAAGCCGGGACACGGACAGTACGCGGCCGCACTGACGCCAAAGGGAAAGGTTGTCGCAGACGTTATTGTGCTGATGCTGGACGATCGGCTGCAACTGCATGCCTCGCCTGCTGCTGCGCCAGGTCTGCGTGCGATGCTTACCAAATTCGTGAACCCGCGCTTCGCGACGCTGAGCGATGTGACAGATTCGACAGCGGATATCACTATCGTAGGTCCGAAGGCTGCCGGTACTCTTGCGAGGGCTGCGGAAGAATCAACCACTGCGGATGCGTTGGATGCATTACCGCATTTTTCGCACGTTCAAGCCACGATAGGAACGCGAACTGTCATGCTCGTGCGGCTTCCATCGATCGGCAGCAGCAACCAGAGCGTGTACTCGGTAATTCTGTCGCGCGCCGATCTCGACACTGTTCGCGAATCGCTCTACGCTGCAGGGGCTGAGGATGGCAGCGAACCCGTACTGGATCGACTACGTGTCGAGAGCGGAATTCCGGAATGGGGCGCCGACATGGATGAAAATACGTTGCCGCAGGAAGCGAACCTCGACGAGATGCATGCGGTATCATACACCAAGGGATGTTACATCGGTCAGGAGACAGTTGCGCGTATCCATTTTCGCGGCCATGTGAACCGCAGTCTGCGCCGGCTCACGTTCGCTGACGGCGTGCAACCGCCGCGCGGTGCAGTGTTGCAGGATAGCGAGCATCGCGCGATTGGTGACGTGCGAAGCACTGCATTCAGCGAAAACGACGGTGCGATCGGAATAGCGATGGTGCGTCAGGAGATCGACGATGGCAGCACCGTCGATGTTCGGTGGGACGGCGGGAATACAAACGCTGTAGTGATGGGAAAAGCAAAAGGCGCGATCGAATGATCGCGCCTTTTGCTTTGTAAGCTACGAAGCTTACGGCTTCGTCGGCTTCTTCATTGCGCTCTTTGCGGAATCCGCGAGCTTCTTGCTTGAGTCCATCGCCGACTTCGCGGTGTCCATCATAGCCTTGGAGCTATCCATCATCTTCATTGCTGTGTCAGTTGCTGCTGCTGGTGCTGGTGTTGCCATGGTGGTATCGGTAGCTGCTGCATCTTTCTTTGCACATGCTGCAACTGCGAACAGGGCGACGGCGACAAGGGCCAGGCGCTTCATACGAGAATCTCCTTGGAGGTTCAAAGGGTGATCGCCCGGGTCCGTGCACGCAGTCGCGATGCGCGGAT
>JBDTAW010000242.1:0-6606 GCA_039924445.1 Gemmatimonadaceae bacterium | reverse complement strand
GGTTTCAGCAACGCAATTATTCCGATGGACGCACCAACGAATGATCCGGACTGGTCGCCCGATGACGTGCGACACACTGTAATCCGGTGGCTTCCGTCCACCGTCGAGAACGCGGTAGGTCCACACGTCGCAGATCCTCGAACGGGCGAGATCCTGAACGGTTCGATCAAGGTTTACAACAACGTTCTCAACCTCACGCGCGATTGGTACTTCACGCAGGTTGCGCCGCTCGACCCGCGCGCGCAGTACTGGCCGATGCCCGACTCGTTGATGGGTCGCATGCTCGAGTTTGTAGTCGCGCACGAGATCGGCCACACAATCGGCCTGAAGCACAACTTCAAGGCGAGTTCGATGTATCCCGCAGATTCGGTGCGATCACGCACCTGGGTTCACAACATGGGATTCACGCCGAGTATCATGGATTACGCCCGGTTCAATTATGTCGCGCAACCAAGTGATTCGATCGATGTGAACGATCTCGTAGCGCGCGTGGGCCCGTACGACAGATACGCAATAATGTGGGGCTACACACCGCTGCCGCAGGCGAGTAGCACGGATGCGGAGAGACCCGTACTCGATTCGATTGCGCGAATACAGGACAGCATTCCGTGGTATCGCTTCGGCAACCTCACCGAAACCCGCGCCGACAACCCCGACCCGGGTGACGGAGCGGAAGCGGTTGGTGACGCCGATGCCGTGAAGTCGACTGGCTACGGCCTCAAGAACATCGAGCGAATCATGCCGATGTTGTTGCGCGTAACACAGAAGCCGGGCGAGGACAATTCCGATCTCGCGGAAATCTACGACAGACTCGTAGCACAGTGGTCCGATGAGATGGGCCATGTTGCGAGCATTGTCGGTGGCGCAACTGCACACACCAAATACGGCGGACAGCCGGGGCCCGTATACACGCCGGTCTCGCGTGAACGACAGGTGGCCGCTGTGCAGTTCCTCAACGAGCACGCGTTCCGCACACCGACAGTCTTCCTCGATCGCACGGTCACAACACGAATCGAGCCAAATGGATCTCTTTCGCGGATCAACAATGCGCAGGCCCAGATCCTTCGTACGCTGCTCGAAGATCCGCGGTTGCGCCGCATGATCGAGACCTCTGCGCACGGGGATGCGACTTACTCCGTCGCCGATCTGCTATCTGATCTGCATCACGGAATCTGGACGGAGCTGGGCGATCGGGGCGTGACGATAGATACGTACCGCCGCAGTATCCAGCGTACGTATCTCGATCAGCTTGGTGCGAAGATCAACGGATCACGGACCGATGGCTTCAGTATCATTGTCCTTCCTTCGCGTGCACCAAATCCTCGTCGCGAGGCACCGACGCCGGCGCCCGCGACGATGGTGGACGCAAAGTCCGCGATGCGCGCGGATCTTGTCGCGCTGCGGGGCGAGATAATGTCAGCGATACCGAGGGCCGGCGATGCAGCTACGCGGGCGCATCTGGAGGATTCACGCGTGGCGATAGAGCGGATTCTGGATCCGAACAAGTAGCCGGGCAAATGGATTCCCGCTTTCGCGGGAAATACGGCAGGTGTATTCGGCCTACGAGTCCTTGTCCCGGCGGATCGGGACCCGCTTCCCCTTGATGTGCGTCGCCCGCAACGTGTTCACGATGTCGTCTGCGATTTCCTCGGGGACTTCGACCAGGGTGTGGCGGTCGAAGATCTCGATTGCACCGACGGAATCGGCATCGATCTGCAATTCGTTGGCAATCGCGCCGACGATATCACCCGGGCGGATCTTGGCTTTGCGTCCGGCACCGATATAAATCTTGGCGACTTCCCACTTGGGTTGGCGCTTGCTGCCGGCGACCGTGCGTGGTGGCTTTCCTTCGCGTTTGGGACGTTCACTGGCTCGTTCATGGGCGATCGACGGACGTTGCACGGGAATCTCTTCCTCGTCTTCGTGGCTATCATTCCCACTCGCTTCGTGCGCCATCTTTACTGCCGCTGCGGCTACGTCCATCACGTTGTGATCGCCCTCGGCGAGTGATTCGACAACGCCGCGGTATTCGTCGAGATCTCCGCCGATGAGTATCTCCTGAAGCGTCGCGCGCGTCAGTTCGACGCGTCGACGATGCATGTCGGCTACCGTCGGAACCGTTGCGATCTCGATTTTCTGCTTGGTGATGTTCTCGATGTTGCGCAGGAACCTGTGTTCGCGTGGCTCGGCGAGCGTGATTGCAACCCCTTCGCGACCCGCTCTTCCCGTACGCCCGATGCGATGTACGTACGCATCAGGTGACGTGGGCACATCGTAGTTGAACACGTGCGACAGATGTCCGATGTCCAGCCCGCGTGCGGCAACGTCCGTTGCGACCAGGAGATCGGCAGTATTTGCGCGGAACTTCTTCATGACGCGATCGCGCTGTTCCTGCGACATGCCACCATGCAGCGCCTCGGCGCGATGTCCGTGCGCGCTCAGAGTTTCGGTGAGATGGTCAACCTCGGTGCGCGTTCGGCAGAATACAAGAGCCGACTTGGGACTTTCCATATCAAGTATGCGCCCGAGCGTCGCCATCTTGTGAACGCGCGGCACAATGTAGGCGATCTGTCGAACCTTCGGTACAGATCCAGCCTTGGTCTTGTCGCGCGCTATCGTGACGCGTACGGGATTCTTGAGATGCTTGTTCGCGATCGCTGCGATGCGAGGCGCAATCGTCGCTGAGAAGAGCGCCGTCTGTCGATCCGATGGTGTTTCGCTGAGGATGGCTTCGAGATCCTCCGCGAATCCCATGTCGAGCATTTCGTCTGCTTCGTCAAGAATTACGGTGCGTACTGCGCCGAGTTGCAGCGACTTGCGACGTATGTGATCGAGCGCGCGGCCTGGCGTGGCGACAACGATATCGACGCCGCGTTTGAGTGCCTTGAGCTGCTGTGCCATTGCCGCCCCGCCGTAAACCGGGAGCACTGTGACGCCCATCGCCTTTCCATATTTGTGGATCGCCTCTGCGACCTGCATCGCCAACTCGCGCGTTGGCGCGAGTATCAACGCTGATGGTCCGGCTCCCTTTCCGCGGTGCGCGTCGTGCAGGTGCTGGAGAATCGGAAGCGAGAAAGCCGCTGTCTTTCCGGTGCCTGTTGCCGCCTGACCGAGCACATCGCGCCCCGCGATGAGGGCGGGAATCGTTTCCATCTGAATTGGCGTCGGCTCTTCGTAGCCGAGGGCTGTAAGGGCGTCAAGAATCGAGGGGTCAAGACCAAGAGTTGTGAATCCTGACGGCGAATCATCGTGTTCCGTAGCAGTGTCGGACTGGTTTACAGAGGGATCGGTAGCGCGTTTGGGCATCTCTCAATCTACACCTGCCAGTTGACTGTAACCTCCGGGGGGATACTCTATAGCGACATGCATCCATCCGACGCACTTACCTATTGGCTCCTGCAGGCGCTTGCATCGCTCTTTCTTGCGATCCTGTTTCTGCAATCCGGGATCGACAAGATCGTCGATCACCGCGGAAATCTGGAATATCATACCAGCCACTTTGCCGGAACTCCTCTCGCGGGGACGGTCCCGCTCATGCTGATTGTCCTCACGATCCTGGAGACACTGGCTGGATTGTTGAGTGGGATCGGATCGCTGCTCATCGTGTTGAGGCACGATCCCACTGTCGCCTTCGCCGGGGCAGTGCTCTCGGGCGTCGCGCTCTGCGCCCTGTTCTTTGGCCAGAGGGTTGGGAAGGATTATGCTGGCGCCGCGGCGCTGGTTCCCTACTTCCTGCTGGCACTGGCCGCGATCTGGCTGACTGGAGTGAACCATTAGTAGCGCCTCGCTACTAATATGACCCGATTGGGAGTTGTCGCCGCGCTGCTCGCATCGCTGGTTTCGCCAGCCAATCCGGGCGCGTCTGCATCACGCGCTATTGCCGGCCCACCAACAGCTGACACCACCAGCAAGACCGTGGTCGTCATGCTCGGCACGGGGATGCCGAGGCCTGATCCGGAGGCATCCGGACCAGCTGCTGCGGTGCTGGTCGGATCGCGCGTGTTTCTGTTCGATGCAGGCCCGGGAGTCATGCGTCGGATGGCTGCTGCAAAGTTGCCCATCAACGGAGTGACAGCGCTGTTCATCACGCATCTCCACAGCGATCACACACTCGGGCTTCCGGATCTGATTTTCACTTCATGGGTGATGGGTCGCCGGCAGCCTCTCGAAGCGTACGGACCGCACGGATTGAAAGCGATGACGGCTGACATCATCGCCGCGTGGTCACAGGACGAGGACATTCGCACAAACGGACTCGAACACGAGAAACCGAACGGATACGCGGTAAACGTGCACGAGATAGCGCCCGGCGTCGTGTACGACAGCGACGGTGTTCGAATCACAGCGATTCCGGTTCTACACGGCGACTGGAAGGAAGCGTACGGATATCGGATCGATACGCCGACACGGTCGATTGTCATTTCCGGAGATACGCGTCCGTCGGACGCGCTGATCGCTGCGTCTCGCAATGTGGACGTGCTGGTGCACGAGGTGTATTCGGCAACCAGACTCGCACCGGAAAAACGGCCCGGTGGAGACGACTGGCCGCTATACATGCATCAGTTCCATACGTCCGATGTCGAACTGGGGAGAATAGCCGCGTTGGACAAGCCAAAGCTCCTGGTTCTCACACACATCATCCGGATGGGTGCGACTGATGAGGATCTTGTGCGTGGTGTGCGAGAGGATGGGTTTACTGGCCGCGTCGTAGTCGGTCGGGATCTTGCGCGTTACTGACGTGGTGATTTGAAGTCAGTAACGCGCAACGATCCTCACCGACCGATCCAGTACGCGAACTTCACGAGAAAAACGTTGGTCGGTTGTGCACGGAAGATCGCCCCCGCGTCGCGACCAAAGGAAAAGTCGCCGATCGGCTCGTACCCGTCACGCTGCTGTTGCCAGACCACGTAGAACGTGGAGCCGGGTCGATACTCCCAGCGCAGCACCGCGTCGCCGTGCAAACTGCGGATGTTGAAGTTGGGATCGCCGATCCCGAACGAAGGAGCCGCACCTGTCCCATCAGGATCGATCGTATAGCCGGATGCGTCACGCGAAATCGTACCAATGTCCTGGCCATATACATCGAACGAGTAAGTCCGCGGCGCCTTCAGCTGCTTGAATGACGAATACTTGCCAGTCGATACGAACGGCTGTGCATAGAGCTGGAGCGTGAGCTCAGAAGTAAACGTCCAGTCGAGACGCGTCTCCATCGCGAGCGTCGTCTGACTCAGGTTTGCGAACACGTATCGCCTGCCAAACGTCGAAGTCTCGAGTGGATCACGAACGCCGCTGACGTACTGGCCCGTCGAGTGCTGCACATCGAGACTCGGTCCCAGACTGACGTGTATGAACGACGCCGGCCGCATGTCAACACTTACTGACGTGTTTCGGTCAGTCGCACCGGACGCATCGCTCAGTAAGCTCAAGGATGGAGTGACGGTGACCAGCCTGCGTGCGTCGGAGTTGACACTGAGATTCACGGACCAGGATCGAGGAACCCGCGTCAACGGGCCGCCTCTGGTAAGCCGGTTGTCGTAGAACGACGGGTTGTCGTATGCGAAAACGTTGAAGCCCCAGAGGTTCGAAAAAGTGCCACCAGCATTGAAATACGGCGATTGATATATCGATGTGCCGTCATACGTCCAGGCACTTGTCGTACCGACGCCCAGGTACTTGGACCGGAAAAGCTTGTCCGCTTCAGACGTCTGATACCCAAAGCTGGTGGATGCACTACGGTAGTCCACCCGCGACTGGAATCCGATATCGTTGACCTCGAATCCAGGTGAGACGTCCTTGAGTGCTACGGAACCGTTCCATGTGCCCCGCTTGGCGATGGCGATTTCGCTCATGTGGCCGGACAATGATGTCAGCGTCGAGTCGAACTTGAGATACGAAGCGTCCGGTTGCTGATAGTAACGCGCACTGCTGCGTTGTGTCGCTGCGATCGCGCTTGCGCTGCCAGTGACCTGAGTTCCAGAGATCAGCCCACTGACGACCCATGACCGTTTCGCCCACGCATGTTCGAAGTCGATGCCGCCCATTGTGGCTCGGCCGCGGAGATTCGCAGCGAGAGAACTGTCGCCCAGCGAACGATCGACACTGCTCAACATCGCACCGACGACAGTATTACCGGCGCGAAAGTCACGACGTAACCTGCCGACAAGATAATTCGTACGGGGTTCGACTGGTCGCGTCCCGCGAACTCCCGATGTCGATACAACATTCGCGTCTTCCTGACTGGTCAACGCGTCGAGCAACCCGATGGTCCAACCTGCGGTTTTGCCGGTGACTTTAGCCGCACCAAGGATTGTCGATTGCTGCGGCGCATCGACATACGCCGTGTTCGGTCCATACGCACTGCCCTGCGGTGCTCGACCAATGCGTCGCGAATAGAAGTAGTACTGACCGTTGTAGTCGTTGTTGCGAGTTACGTTGCCGAACGCAAAGATATCAGAACCTTCCAGAAAGAACGGTCGTTTTTCTGGGAAGAACGTCTCGAACGCACTGAGATTCACGACAGCCGGATCGACTTCAACCTGACCAAAATCAGGGTTGACCGTTGCAGTGAGCGTCAGACCACTCGGCAATCCGTACTTGACATCGGCG
>JBDTAW010000241.1:0-7592 GCA_039924445.1 Gemmatimonadaceae bacterium | reverse complement strand
GAACATGTCAACAGTTTTGGGACATCGCACGGTGAGACTTTAAAGCGCAGTTTCGTGGCGGCGCCGGACAACCTTGCGCGGTCCCCATTGCGGAGGGATCTTTGCCGCATGCGCTCACCTATATGTCTTGCTCTTGCCGCGGTCCTCGCGATATCGAGTCTGGCCGCAGCCCAGACCGCTCCAACATCCGGCGTCCGTCCCGGCCGGCTGATCATTCGCAACGCGACTATAGTCGACGGCAACGGTACGCCGGCAAAGGGGCCGTACGACATTGTAGTACAAGGCAACATGATTACCGAGATTGTCGGCCTCGATCCCGTGGCGCTGGGCAATACCCGCGCGAGTCGTCGCCCGCGCGCCGACGCGAACACGGTCGAGATCGATGCGACGGCCAAGTATGTGACGCCCGGACTGATCGATGCACATGCGCACCTGCAGGATTCTCGCGGCGGCGAGGCGCAACCCATCGATTACGAATTGAAAATCTGGCTCGCTTGCGGAATCACTACCGTGCGCGATCTCAGTAGTGATACTCAAAAGGCTTTCGCATGGCGCGACTCCAGCGCAAAGGGCACTCTTGCTGCCCCGCGCATGCTCGTGTATCCGGTATTCGGCACGCAAACGAATGTGGACTCCGCACGTGCCCGTGTACGCGCGCTGAAAGCGATGGGCGCTGACGGTATCAAGATTTTCGGTATCGATCGCGACATCATGCGCGCAATGGAGGACGAGGCGCACAAGCAGGGACTGCGCATCGCGCATCATGCAGGTGTCGAAGAGACCAATGCGTGGGATGACATTCACTTTGGCACGACGAGCATCGAGCACTGGTATGGAATACCGGATGCCGCGATCCCCGACGGAGTGCAAAATTTCCCGTCGTACTACAACTACAACAATGAGACTGACCGATTTCGCTGGGCCGGTCACCTCTGGCGCGAAGCCGATCCCAAGCGTCTCGACATGGTGCTGGATTCCATGGTGGCCGCGCACGTTGCGTGGGTGCCAACATTCGACATCTACGAAGCTTCGCGCGATCTCCAACGCGCGCAGACGCAGCCCTGGTTCCGGGATTATCTGCACCCGGCACTCGAAGACTTCTTCCGGCCTGATCCCAAGAATCACGGATCGTACTTCATCGGCTGGACTTCAACAGACGAGACGTTCTGGAAGGAGAATTATCGTATCTGGATGAACGCTGTCCGTGAATTCGCACGCAAGGGCGGCGTTGTCGGCGTTGGCGACGACGCAGGATTCATTTACGAGTTGTATGGCTTTGCGCTGATTCGCGAGCTTGAATTGCAGCAGGAGGCTGGATTCAGCCCCATCAAGGTGATTCAGCATGCAACGTTCAACAATGCACGCATACTCGGCAAGGAAAACGAGATCGGTCGAGTAAGGGTGGGATTCAAGGCGGATCTGGCGGTAGTCAACGGCAATCCGTTGGAGAATCTGAAAGTGTTCTACCCGACCGGAGTCGACGACATCCGCGACGGAAAGCCGGTGCATACAGGCGGAGTCGAATGGACGATCAAGGATGGAATCCCGTACAACGGTCCGCAACTCATGCGCGAGGTGAAGGCGATGGTGGCCAGGGCGCGCGCAGAGCGAAGAGCAAAAGGGGCACCGATCTCCTGACTGCTGACTGAAGCCGCGATCGTTGGCAGAGAGGGTACCGAGGAGACAAGGTGCCCTCGTAATGCCCGCTGCACGAACGCGGGCATCTGTTCAACGCTATCAGGGTGCAGTGAGCGAGTTCATTCGCGTTTTAATCGCGTGGACGCGCGGTCCGAACGTCGGGTCAGCGTTCTTCCACGCAGAGAGCACTCGTCGATAGTGCACAATGGCACTATCAGTTTGTCCAGCGCGGTCGAAAGCCTCGCCCAGCGTTGCGTGAAGCTCTGTCTGGGAGAGATAGTAATTGGATGCTTCCAGTGATCCGTGCAGTGGCGCTTGGAGAATGGCGATGGCCGCGCGTGCGCGCCCTTCAGTAATAAGGACCTTGCCGAGTTCAAGATTTATGCGACTGTATCCGTCGATTGGTGAAACGAGCGCCAGGCGAAACTCCGTTTCCGCCGCGGGCAGGTTTCCGCGCGACTCAGCGATCAATCCGCGCGCGTAATGATCAAGAACGCGATCTCGAAAAAAGGCGCTGCGCGGCGCCCACGCTGAAATGCTATCCTCCAGCACTGCGAGCCGCACTGTATCGTGAGCAGCTGCGAGCGCTGTGACCATTTGCGTTGTCATCCAGATCTGGTGCCGCGCAAGCAGGCCAGGTGCTAGCCTGGTGAAATTCGGTGCGGCCTGCCATGCGTAATAGGCAATCGAATCAAAGCCTGCAGCAGCCTCGCGAAAGTGACCCATCTCGAACTGCACCTGCGCAACAGCGACGGCATCAAGTGATTGAGGGGTGCTGAATCCACTGGGCTCTCCTTCATTCGTCTCGACCATTCGCTCAGCGGTCGCCAACGCGTCTCTGAGGCGGCCCTGGTTCCGGAGGCTGATGATCTTCCACCACAGTGCGTCGTTGCGCTGCGCGACGTTGCCATCCTTTGCCAGGTCTTCGAGCATTTGATCGGCATCGGCGAATCGTCCTGCCCCAATTCCGATGATAGCGCGCGTAATTACGTCAGCGCCATTGTTCGTTGAGAATTTTTCGACCCTTCGTTCCACCGCTAAAGCGCTGTCGTAGTGATTTTCTCTTGCAAGCACCGACGCCAGAAACCACAACGGTTCCTTGACGCGTGGCTGCATTCGCGTCCAGTTGCGCGCCACGCGTTCGGAGGCGGTCATGGAGTCGGCGGCGATATAGGCGTCGATGGTCAGCGCCAATGCATCGCACGCGTGGCACCATGGCCGGAGTCCGTTCAGGCTCAATGAGTCCATGTGGACGACGCGGTGAAGATGCGGGAGCGCGCCGAGGAAGTCGCCATTCCACGCCAATGCTCGGCCAAGGGCCAATTCGCCATCGGGATCGCCCGGATAACGCGCAGCAAGGGATTCCGCTATTGCGAGTTGCGACGGGTCATTCGTCGTGAAGGCCCACGTCTGACGAATGATCAAGCGTTCACGCTCGGAAGCTCGACTGGACAGCCGAAGCGCCAACGCGAGATCGCGACGCGCAGCGGAGCCGTCCGTCTCCTGCTCGCCAAGTCCCGCATAATATGCTGACATCGCGAATGTTGAATCCTCGGCGAGTGCCGCGTGAAACAGGCGGACCGCACTCGCAACATCGCGACGATAGAACGCGCGCAACCCTTCCTCATACAGACGCTGTGCGGCGAGAGAAGTCGTCGTAACATCCGCGAGCGCTGTCATCGGCGCATTCATCTTGAATTCGGCGGCGATTCCGGCGGTTGCCTGGTCAGCGAGAGCGAAAATGGAAGTTGCCTGGAATGTCTGCGGAGCAGACGACGTACCTGACTCGAGGTCGATTCTGCGCAGTTCCAGTCTCGAACTGCTGTCCGTGGCGGGAGAGAGAACCGCCTCGATGATCTCGGTCGCACCCGCGCGCCTTGCGGCATCTGCGATTGCGGATGGGGTCTCTTCACTGAGTCCGAGCTGATTCAGCGTTTCATAGAGTCGTGCGCGCGAGACTACGTGCAAGCCCGGGATACGGGCTAAATCTGTCGCGAGCAATTCAGCGAAGGTCCGCATGGTCGCGGAAGTATCCGCGCCGCTAGGGTCTTGAATCCATCCTACCGCGAGCGTCGGCGCAGCGGGCGCTCGTCGAAAATATCGGCTGCCGAATACAATTCCGACGGTGATCAGGATCAGAAACAATGCCGCGTACCGCCACTGCGGCTGACGTGTGCTGTTGTCAGGTTGAGTCAGCGCTTTGGCAACCCGATTCGAAGCGGCGTCGTTGTGCGCAGCTACAGGCAGTGGCTGCGGTGTCGCCGGCGCCGGTACTGCGAGGGACGTTTGGGGGGCGGGTGTGTTCGACGCAGTTGTGCGGCTGCGGACAGTATCCATGAGCGCTCGCGTTTCAGCCGATGGCTCCGCCCCGAATTCGGTTGCAAGTGTAGTGGCGAACTCTGTGTACGCTCGTAGCGCACCAGCGCGGTCGCCCTGACTGTCCAATAGGCGAACAAGGTGTTGCAGCGACGTCTCGTCGTCCGGATCGAGTCGGCTTGCATACCGTGCCCAGTGTGCGGCCTCGCTTGCAGCTCCGCGACCGGTTGCCTCGTCCGCGAGTGTCCATGCTGCGTCGGTTGCACGCTGTCGCAGGTTGTCTCTTGTCGAGTACAGCCAGTGCTCGAATGCCGCGGACGAGCCGTCGACGAAGAAACCCGCCATGAAGTCGCCCTGATACAGCGACAACGCCTCTTCCAGTCGCCCGCGAGCGCAGAGATCGCAAAAAGTTGACACATCGCATCTGAGCAAATCGAGCGCAATCCCGATCTCGTCGGTGCCGCGGTTGGCAACCACCGGCTCCCCGAGCGAGTGTCGCAGGAAGTACACTGCCTGCCGGAGTGCCTGCCGCGCCTGTGCCTGAGTCAGCTCAGGCCAGAAAAGTCCGAACAACTGATCGCGCCGCTGGAAGCCACGGGGCGATTCCACAGCGAGGTAGCAGAGCAGTGCCAGGCGTTTGGGCTGCGCGAGCACCGCGCGGAGCTCTGCGCCGTCCGTCCCCAGTAGCCCAAGAGATCCAAGCGTATCGAGGCGAATCATCACCAGCCTCACGGGTCAGTTGCTGCGGTGAGAATATGCTACCCGGACTCGTAACCCGGCAAGTGACGGCTTAGTGACAGCCTGGTAACGGTGCCGCGTTTGCTTCACGGATCGCTTACTTGCCGCGGTTGCGTTACGTCCTGGTGGATTGGCGCGCACTACGGCCCGGTTACATGGAGGTAGCCGTGAACTACTGCGCTCGGACATCAGGTACCGTGCTTGCCCTCGGATTGACTCTCGTTACCCTGACAACAAGGCCGGCGGGGGCCCAGCAGTTCTCCGCCGACGTTATAAGCACGCCGGCAACTGGCTCAACAACGACGCGCGTGTATGTCGGCAAGACCCAAATGCGTCTTCAAACCTTTAGCGGAGGCCAGCCTAAGGACGGCATGATCTGGGATGCCGGTCGGAAATCGGTCACGATCGTCATGGACGAGAATCATTCGTATATCGGTGGCAACTCGCCGCTGTTGAATGCCGCCATGAGTAGCTCAGGTGCGCCGGTTCTCGTCCGGATTTTCCGCCCCACAAGCGGCAGCGATCCGTGCGTCGACTGGAACGCAGCCGTTTTGCCATATGCAGATAGTACGAAACCACGACCCCATTTCTCATGCCACTCTGTTGGCGAGGATGCGGTGAATGGACGCACTGCGACGAAGTGGTTTGTTGTCTCCACACAGGGAGCCAAGACCGATTCTGGTTATGCGTGGATAGACTCCAGACTCCGCGTGGTCAGCAAGTCGCAGGATCGCAACGGTTCCGTAGAGCTCAAGAACATACAGGAGGGGGCGCAGCCGGACACCGAGTTCCAGGTGCCAGCGGGCTACCGCCAGGTTGACGCAAGTGCTCTTCTCACCAGGCTGAATGGGAACACCTCGACTATCGCCAACATGTTCGGTTCCGCCGTGAAGGATATTGGCGCTGAAGCGGCGACTGAAACGACAAATGAAGCCAAGCAAAAAGCGGCTGATGGCGTCAAGAAAAAGATCAAGAGCGTATTCCACTTTCCGTGAGATCGCACTGACTCATTGGCAAAAAGACCCCGAGTCGCGCTGATCACGGCTCGGGGGCTCTCAGTCGGGACGCGGTACAAGCGGCGAGCATGCTGGCGGGCGGCCGTCAAGGAGTTAATATCTTCGTAGCGTATGGGATCCTCTGTTTCCACTCTCACTATCATCCTGTGATGCTGCGTCCAATGATTCGCCGCTTTCTGACCGGCGCGACCGTCGCGCTTTCTGGGTTGGCGCTCTCGGCGTTCATGCCCGCACGTGCCGGTCACGGTACGGCAGCAGCGAAGCTGCCGCCGATCAAGCACGTGTTCCTGATCGTGCTCGAGAACGAGTCGTTCGAGACAACTTTCGGCGCCAACACGAAGGCGCCGTATCTCGCCAACACTCTGCGACGCGCTGGCGGCTTCCTTACACAGTATTACGGGACCGGACACTCCAGTCTCGACAACTATATCTCGATGATCTCGGGGATAGCACCCACTCCTGCCACCCAGGCGGACTGCGGGAGATTCGATGAGTTCGTAGAAACAGGGATAGCGCCCGACGGCCAGCCGATCGGAAGCGGTTGTGTGTATCCGGCGCATGTGCCGACCATCGCGAGTCAGCTCACAGACAATCACCTGACATGGAAAGCATACATGGAAGGGATGGGCAACGATCCGGCACGCGAACCGGCGACATGCGCGCATCCGGCCATTGGTTCGCGCGACGAGACCAGTCGCTCCACACCGACTGATCGGTACGCGACGAAGCACAATCCGTTCATGTACTTCCACTCTGTGATCGACTTGCCGTCGTGCGACGAAAATGTGGTTCCGCTCACACGGTTTGAAGCTGATCTTGCTTCGGCTGCTACGACGGCGAATTACAATTTCATTACGCCGGATCTCTGCCACGACGGGCACAATTCCCCCTGCAAGAATGGCGAGCCGGGCGGTCTCGTGTCAGCCGATTCGTTTCTCGCGCACTGGGTCCCGATCATCATGAAATCGCCGGCGTATCGTGATGCGGGGCTCATCATAATCACGTTCGATGAGGCTGCAAGCGCGGATGCGTCTGCCTGCTGCAACGAGCCGAGTGGGCCGAATACGACGCTTCCGGGCGCGCACGGGCCGGGCGGTGGCCGCGTCGGAGCTGTGGTCCTCTCTCGGTTCATCAAGCCGGGGACCGTCTCCAAAGTGCCCTACAACCACTACTCCATGCTCCGCAGCGTGGAGGACCTGTTCAGCCTCAAGCACATCGGATATGCCGGCCTCCGTGGGCTCGTTCCCTTCGGCGCTGATGTCTACACCCGGCCTCGGCGCGTGAAGTAGGGGTGGGCTGGCGCGCTGGCTGGCCAACGGGACCGCTTTGCCGGTGCGGGTGTATCAATTATTCATCAACCACCCGGGGACGACGGTGTTTCAAGATCGGCATCAACATTCGGGTCTAAGCAGCTTCGCGCGCCAGAGGTTGGCAACGCCGGTAAGGGTATCTGCTGCAATCGCTTGCGCCTCCTTGGCGCTGTCCGCTGGTCTTGCATCCCCTGTTGTAGCCCAAGGCGCTGGGAGCGGCTTTCTTTTCCAGCAGCCGGAGGGCAGCATCACGATTCACGCCGGCTATTCCCACCCGATGGCTGGTGGGGACCTGTTTCCCTTCGTTACGAACCAACTGACGCTCCAAAAGGGCGATTTCAGTGGGCCGATGATCGGTGTCGATCTGGCGTTCAAAGTCGCACCGCAATTTGATGTGACCCTCGGTACGTCCTACGCCGGCACGTCCACATCGTCGAACTACCGGAAGTTCGTTGACCAGAATGACGCCGAGATCACGCAGCAAACGGACTTCCGCCGAGTCCCCGTGATGTTGAGCGTTCGAGCATATCTGACGCCCCCGGGACGGACCGTCGGGCGATTCGCTTGGGTTCCG
>JBDTAW010000240.1:0-7446 GCA_039924445.1 Gemmatimonadaceae bacterium | reverse complement strand
ATCTCGATTACGAGACGTACGACTTCGAAGTTCCGGTCGGCGTGAACGGTGACGTGTACGACCGGTATCTCGTTCGGATGGAAGAGATGCGCCAGTCAAACCGCATTCTGTATCAGGCGCTTGACCGGCTTCCGGATGGCCCGATCAACGTCGACGATGCCCGCGTGATTCTTCCAACCAAGAAGGATGCGACAAGCGGAATGGAATCGATGATCCACCACTTCAAGCAGGTGATGGAAGGCCCGCGCCCGCCTGTCGGCGAGGCATACGTGGCAGTCGAAAGCCCCCGCGGCGAGAAGGGCTACTATATGGTCTCTGACGGCTCGGCAAAGCCCGTCAGGTGGCGGATCCGCCCTCCGTCGTTCGTAAACCTGTCCGCTATTCCGAAGATGGTCGAAGGCCATCTGCTATCAGATGTAATTGCCATAAACGCAAGCATAGACGTGGTGCTGGGAGAGATCGACCGATGACCGCGGCAATACACGAGCACGAAACGCCATACCAGCCGGTATTTGTGGGTGATCGACGCAAGGAACTTGATGCGTTGTTCCCGCTCTATCCGACGAAGATGGCGTGCATTCTTCCCGCACTCTGGATGGTACAGGAGGATCGCGGTTGGATCAGCGACGAGGCAATGGCCGAAGTCGCGCAGGTTCTGGAGTTGACGCCGGCGTACGTGAAGGGCGTGGTCACGTTCTACACGATGTACAACCAGCACCCGGTCGGGAAGTATCTGATCCAGGTGTGTACCACGACTCCCTGCAACATCTGCGGTGCCGAAGATGTAGTCTCGGCGTTCATGGAGCATACCGGATGCACTGATCTTGGAATAACATCTGCTGACGGCAGATTCACGATCATTGAAGTCGAGTGTCTTGGCGCTTGCGGCTTCGCGACGCCGGTTATGATCAACGAGGATGTCGTGGAGTCTGTTACCGCTGCTCGAGTTCCTGAAATTCTCGCGGGGCTCAGATAATGGGATATCCGCATCCATCACACGAACGCGAAACTCCGGTTCTCTCCAAATATTTTGGTGACCGGGATGCGACTTCGCTCGACGGATGGCGCAAGCGCGGCGGTTATGAAGGACTGAGAAAGGCACTGTCGATGACGCCCCCGGAGATCGTGGACATCGTGAAGGCGTCTGGTCTCCGCGGTCGTGGCGGCGCCGGCTTCCCGACGGGCATCAAATGGTCCTTCATGAAGCCGGGGGACGGCAAGCCGCACTACCTGTGCTGCAACGCCGACGAATCCGAGCCCGGTACGTTCAAGGATCGCGAGATCATGCGCTGGACACCGCACGCGCTTGTCGAAGGCTGTGCGCTCGGCGCATACGCGATCGGCGCCGAGACGGCGTACGTATACATTCGCGGCGAGTTCACGGAACCGCTTGCACGCATGCGACAGGCAGTGCGCGAGGCGTACGAAGCCGGTATTCTCGGAACGAACGCGATGGGAACAGGCAAGCGCATCGACGTGATAATTCACAAGGGCGCTGGCGCATATATCTGCGGCGAAGAAACCGCGATGATGAATTCCATCGAAGGCCGCCGCGGTAATCCACGCATCAAGCCGCCGTTCCCAGCTGTATCGGGAGTCTTTGCTCAGCCAACAACCATCAACAACGTCGAGACTCTTGCCGCGGTGCCGCACATTCTCGTGAATGGCGCCGACTGGTACAAGGCGATGTCGCTGTCCAGTCCCAAGAGCACCGGCTCGAAGCTTTTCTCAGTGTGTGGCAACATCGCGAGACCTGGTAACTACGAAGTGACGCTTGGATTTCCCTTCAAGGATTTTCTGTACGACCTGTGCGGCGGACCACTGCCTGGTCGCACTTTGAAGGCGGTAGTTCCCGGCGGCATTTCAGTACCGATCCAGACCATGGAAGAAGCCGAAGCGTCGAAGATGGACTACGAAGGATTCGTAGTACAGGGATCCATGCTCGGCTCTGGTGGGGTGATTGTATTCGACGATCAGCAGAACATGGTCAAGCAGATCGCACGTGCGGCCAGGTTCTTCGCGCACGAGAGCTGCGCACAGTGCACGCAATGCCGGGAAGGCACCGCGTGGACTACGAGGATCATGGAGCGCATTAGGGATGGCGAGGGAACGCATGAAGACCTCGACACGCTCTTCAGTATCGCAGACAACATGACTGGCAAGACGATTTGCGTGCTCAGCGACTCGTGCGCCGTGCCCGTGGTGTCCGGCATCAACAAGTTCCGGTCGGAGTTTGAAGCCTTGATCAAGAAGCCCAAGTTCCACCCCGTCACAGCGGCGGTGGCATAGATGGCGACAACAGCTGAACCAACGACTGCGGTCGCGCAGCCTAAAATGGTGAACCTCACCATCGAAGGCCGCCCGGTTTCGGTACCCGAGGGAATGTCGATCCTCGAGGCTGGCAAGCGTGCTGGCGTACTCATCCCGCACTACTGCTATCACCCAGGGCTCTCGATCGCGGGCAATTGCCGCATGTGTCTGGTCGAAGTCGAGAAGGCGCCTAAACTTGCTCCGTCCTGCGCAACTGCCGTTGCTGAAGGTCAGGTGGTACACATCTATACGGAAAAGGCACTCGAAGCGCGCAAGGGCGTGCTCGAGATGCTGCTTATAAATCATCCGCTCGATTGTCCGATCTGCGATAAATCAGGCGAGTGCGAGCTGCAGGACTTCACGTACCAGGAAGGCCCAGCCAAATCACGTCTGCGTGATCCGAAGCGATTCAATCCGATCGAAGACTTTGGCGGCGACGTGCTATATACGACGAGCCGTTGCATCCTCTGCACTCGATGCGTTCGGTTCATGGACGAGATTGCGCAGGATACCGTCCTCAATGTGAGCGAACGCGGTGACCGCGCGCTGATTGGAAAATTCGAAGGCAAGGAATTGACGCACGCCTGGGCGGGTAACGTGATCGATCTCTGCCCGGTTGGCGCATTGCTCTCCAAGGACTCGCTCAACAAGGTGAGATCGTGGGAACTTGATCACGCACCATCGATCTGCACTGGTTGCAGCCAGGGTTGCAACATCTCGATCGACACGCGCGACAACACGGTCATTCGCTTGCGCCCGCGCCCCAATGAGGAAGTCAACAAGTACTTCATGTGCGATGTCGGCAGGCTCGACTATCGCTGGATCAACCGTCAGGATCGCATCGAAGTCCCCCTCGTCCGTCGCGGCGAAGCGCTTGCAGCGTCCGACTGGGATGTCGCCATTCCTGCGGCTGCTGCGCTGCTCGACGGCAAGCGCGTATTCGTCGCTGCTTCACCGAATCTGTCAAACGAGACACTGCATCTGCTGGCGAAGCTCGTCGCAGCTGGCGGCGGATCGGGAGCTTTCACCATCCGCACCGGACCTGAAGCCCCGTTGCCAGGTGTAAAGGATCTTAGCTTGCGTGCGGACCGCGCCGCAAATGGTATGGGCGCCGAAATTCTCGGCTTCAAGCGCACCGCATCTCCGCTCGATGGACTCGCCAAGGGCGACGTGCTCGTCGTTGCAGATGCGGACCTCTCATCGGCCACGGCCGATCAGCTGGCGCTTCCGAGTGCGATACTCGTGATCGGCACGACCCTGCCGGACAACCTGCGGGCGGCGAGTGTCGTACTTCCTATCGCGAATTACGCAGAAGAAGAAGGCACATTCACGAACCTTCGCGGAAGGGTCCAGCGCTTCGCGCAGGCGAAGGCAGCTCCCGGCATGGCGCGCCCAAGTTGGTGGGTCGTCGGCGACGTACTCGCCGCACTGGGCAAGGGCGATGCATACTATCTGGCGAGTGAAGTATTTTCTGCAATGGCGAGCGATGTGCCGGCGTTTGGCGGAATGAATTATGACGCACTAGGCATGCGCGGAATGGTTGTGAGCGGAGGTGCAAAATGATGCCTCTTCTTCCGCTACTTCAGATCGTCGATCCGCAGGCGCCGATTACGGGCTACACGACCTTCATAATCTTTTCAATCATCAAGCTCATCGTCGTCTTCACTATTTATATGGTGTCGGCGGCGCTGCTCACGCTCGCTGAACGCAAGATTTCCGCATGGATCCAGGGAAGGCGCGGTCCGAACCGTGTGGGCGGCCGGGGCGGATGGTTGCAGCCCGCCGCCGACGGTATCAAGAACTTCATGAAGGAAGAGACAGAGCCGGGCAACGCATCGCAGCCACTTTTCAGCATGGCGCCCGCTCTGTCGTTTATTCCGGCGATGATTGTGTGGAGCGTCATTCCGTTCGCGTCGCCGCTTCCAACACGGTGGGGACGAGTTGATCTCGTTGTCGCGGATCTTCCGATCGGATTCCTGTTCATCCTTGCAATTGCATCGCTTGGCGTCTACGGAATCGTGCTCGCGGGATGGGCTTCAAATAACAAGTATTCGTTCCTCGGCGGTCTGCGATCAAGTGCGCAAATGGTGTCGTACGAAGTCGCACTCGGTATGTCCACGATTCCCGTGATACTACTCGCCGGCAACGTGACGATGAGCCAGATCATCCGGCAACAGTCGCATAGCATGTGGAACGTGTTCAATCTCACCGTCGCGTTTCTGATATTCTTTGTTGCGGCGCTCGCGGAGGCGAATCGAGTCCCGTTCGATTTACCTGAAGCGGAATCGGAACTCGTCGCAGGATATCATACCGAGTACAGTGCGATGAAGTTTTCACTTTTCTTCATCGCCGAATACGCCAATATCGTCACCGCAAGTGCCCTGATGGCAACGCTGTTCCTGGGCGGTTGGGACATTCCGTTCACCGGCTGGGACAATGCGGCACCGTTCACTATCCTGAAGACGCTGCTCACGCTCGGCTGCTTCCTGACGAAGACGGGCTTCTTCATCTTCGTCTTCATCTGGATCCGCTGGACCGTGCCTCGCTTCCGCTACGATCAACTGATGTCACTCGGTTGGCGCGTGATGATTCCAGTGGCACTCGGATATATCGTGCTGGTCGCCTCGACACTGCTCGCGCTTCAGGCTATCGGTATACAGCCAGGGCCGATGCACAGCTTCATCCTGCTGGCTGAAAATATCTGCGCATTGTTGCTGTTCTTCGTGATGATTGACGAGGGACGAATCATAAGTCCGGCATACCGTCGAGCCAGGGAGCAGCGAATAGTCCGCCTCCGTGGCCGCAGCGCGTTGCCACCTGCTACAGAAGGAGTGGGCAAATAATGGCGATCACAGTCAAGCGCGTCGGCCGTCCGGTTCCTGAATCCAGCTATCTGAAGGCGACGCTTCAGGGTATGGGCCGCACATTGAAGTACATGTTCGAGCCCAAGATCACGATCGAGTACCCGGAGCAGCGATGGGAGTTATCTCCGCGTTGGCGCGGTACGCATCGGATGCTCACCAAGGAGGACGGCAAGGCCCGTTGCGTTGCTTGTGGCCTGTGTCCGAGTATCTGCCCATCCAACTGCATCAAGCTGGTTCCTGGTGAGGACGAGAACGGCAACCGTTACCCGCTCGTATTCGAGATCGACGAATTTCGCTGCATCTTCTGCGGATACTGCCAGGAAGTCTGCCCGGAGGATGCAATCCACGTTGGTCAGCACTATGAAAATGCCGAGTACAGCCGCGAAGGTCACGTTTACGACCTCGAGCGTTTGATGGCGCAGACTCACCCGGTTTCCACTCTGTGGGATGCCACCGATCCAAAGGGCGAGTAACGATGGATAATTACGGACTGTTCTATCAGTTCCACTTTTACCTGTTCGGAATTATTGCCATCGTCGCGGCGGTGACATTTGTTACGCGGAAGAGCCCGGTTGCAGCCGCGATGTGGCTCGTGGTTGTCATGTTCTGCCTCGCGGCGGAATACGTGATGCTCGACGCGCAGTTCATAGCAGCGATGCAGGTGCTCCTGTACGCGGGCGCCATCATGGTGATCTTCCTTTTCGTGATAATGCTCCTGAATCTCGGCGAGGCTTCTGATATTGCGGATGTCCGCGGTGTCTGGGGCAAGCTGCTAGCCGGCTTCGTTGGACTGGTGCTCATCGCCGAGGTCGGAGTTCTGACGAGAACTGGAATTCCGAGTGGCAAGTACGTGGTCGGGCGCGATTATCTCGGTCAGCAGTTGGCCAAGTACGGCGCGGTTGGCGCGGTGGCCAAGCCGCTGTATCAGGATTACGCGCTCGCGTTCGAGCTGACAAGCGTGCTGCTATTGGTCGCGATCTCCGGAGCAGTGATCCTCGGACGGAAGGAGTCCACAAGTGCTCGCTGAGTCGCTCGGTCTGTCTGCGATTTTGTTCGTGATCGGTGTGATCGGAGTTCTGACGCGCCGCAATGCGATCATAATATTTCTCTGCGTCGAGTTGATGCTCAACGCGGTCAACCTTACCTTTGTGGCGCTATCCCGTTACTACGGGATGGGCGGGCAGGTATTCGTGCTCTTCGTGATGACTGTCGCGGCGGCTGAAGCAGCCGTCGGGCTGGCAATCATCATATCGATCTTCCGTCATAAGCAGACGGTTGACCTTCGCAACATCAACGTGATGAAAGGGTGATACAAGCGCAAAGCATGGCTGTCTCGGGCGTGCATCCACTCGCTGCAACAATCGCGGCGTGGATGTGGTTGCTGCCGGTATTCCCGCTGCTCGGCTTCATCATCAATGGCGCCTTCAGCATTATTTCTCGAGCGCGCGTCGGACCGGCCGATCCGGACATGGGTCACGGCCACGACGATGCGGCGGGTGGTGAATCGCACGCTGCAAGCGATCATGCGGATTCACACGCCGTTGGAAAGCCGCGTTTCGCCGGCATCGTAAGCATCATCGGGCCCGGCGTAATCTTCCTGTCCTTCCTGCTCGCCGCCGGAATATTCTTCGCAATGAGCGGCGTTGATATGTCGACGCCATTCGTGCAGAGATACTGGAGCTGGATGCCGGTCGGCGACCTCCAGATCAATTTTGCCTTCCAGCTTGATCAGCTCTCAATGGTCATGGTCCTGATCGTGACCGGTGTGAGTACGCTGATTCACATATTCAGCATTGGCTACATGGGCGATGATGAGGGATACGCGAGATTCTTCTCGTATCTCAATCTGTTCGTCTTCTTCATGCTGCTGCTGGTGCTGGCAGACAACTACGCCCTTCTATATGTAGGCTGGGAAGGCGTTTCGCTCTGCTCGTATCTATTGGTAGGCTTCTGGTTCCAGGACAAGATCAACGCTGACGCTGGCAAGAAGGCATTCCTCGTAAATCGCATTGGCGACGTTGGCCTGTTGATAGGAATGTTCCTGCTTTTTGCGAATCTCGGGTCGCTCGACTTCACGACACTCGCAGCGAGCACTGGCTCATTGCAGGTCGGCGGCGCGCTGGTCACCACGATTTGCCTGTTCTTCTTCTTTGGTTGCACGGGTAAGAGTGCACAGCTTCCATTATATGTGTGGCTCCCCGATGCCATGGCCGGCCCGACGCCAGTGTCCGCACTCATCCATGCTGCTACAATGGTCACGGCTGGCGTATAA
>JBDTAW010000239.1:0-17481 GCA_039924445.1 Gemmatimonadaceae bacterium | reverse complement strand
TGGCCGCTCATCATGTAAGCGAGGCCGCCGACGAAGGCAGCCGCGAAGCCGAATCTTGCGCGTCGCAGGAAGAGATAGCTGAACGCGCCTGCTAGAAAGACGTGGACCATGAAGCCCCACGTCATCGCTATGTCGGTCGGGAGTACCAGTCGAAGCAGAAAGGTCGGATAGAAAATGTCGCCATGCATGGCGGCGATGAACGGCATTCCGCCAAACTGATATGGATTCCAGAGAGGGAACGAGCCGGTTGCCTTGAGCGTCGCGGCGGCAAACTCGCGGAACGCATAGCCCGCGATGTACTGATCACTGTGTGGACCGACAAGAAACTTCCCGGCCAGGGCCGGCCATCCGAGTGCCAGGGTTGCGACGGCGTAAGCGACACTGGCCCAGAGGCCAGCGAATCGCGGCTCGTAGGCGCCGATCACCGGATCGGAAGACTCCACACGCTTGGCGGAATGTCCCGAGGTCATTCAGATCGAGTTGGAGGTCGGAAATGGCCCGCCGCGAGAGCGATGAGGCCGGGAATCACTTCCAGAATCGTAAGCCACAGGCGGCTGATGATTGCGACGATAACGGCATCGCCGTGGGTCGTAAGTCCGAGAAGCGGTAGCCCCTCCCAGATTCCTGCTTCGCGGACGCCGATTCCGGCGGGGGCGATCAGGGTTATGAACCCCACAATATATGCTGCCGTATACGCTGCAATGTAGAGTACGACGCTGCCGTGCACGGCGTTGTCGCCGAGGATGGCCATGGCGAATAGATGGAATGCCTCGCCGTAAAGGCACCAGGCGAAGGACGTCCCCAGCATCGACCACCAGACGGTACTTGCCGGAATGACCGGAATTTTCAAGTCACGCTTCGTGGCGCGAATCGCCAGTTTCACCATGAACGGCAGCCAAAGCGGGGCGGCGAGCACGCCTGCGATCGCAATCACGGCCACTCCCGCGAACACAGCTGCGTGCGGGACCAGGCGCGACGCAAACAGCAGAACCAGCGTGAGCCCGGAGACGAGGTTGAATACGTTTACGATGATCGACGACCCGGCCGCGGCGACCGACGACGCACCCGTCTCCTTTGCCATAACGCCGAGTGCAGCTAGCGACCACAAGTTCCCGGGTATGTATTTGCCTAGACTCGCCGCGAACCAGATTCGTGCCGCTGTCCACCACGGTAGTTGTGTGTCCCACGCGGCAAGAACTCGCCGCCACGTCTCCACGAGTACTGCGTAGGCGATGAAGACAAGTAGCGAAGCCTCCGCGAGTCTTATCCATTGAATGTCGAGGGTTACGATTCGCCCGCGAATCATGTCCCATCGTTTGGAAATGGCGATGCCCGCGAAGGTGACGACAAGCGCGGCGAACACGAACTGTGCAAGCCGCATCGACTTAGTTCGCACGACTATCCGCCCGGTCGCTAATGGCTTCGTTGTAGATATGCGAATACTGCTTGGCGACTGCCTGCGGCGTGAATCGTGCGAGTGCTGCCGCGCGACCAGCGGCACCGAGTCGGGCGCGCAATGTCGGATTCGACACGATGCGCTCCAGTCCGGCGGCAAGTGCATCGACGTCGCCCGGTGGAACGAGCAGGCCAGTTACTTCGTCCTCCACGATGTCTGTCAGGCCGCCGGATCGAAACGCAACGGGCGGGGTTTCGCAAAGTTGGGCCTCGACCGCAACAAGGCCCAATCCTTCTTCGGTGAACGGAGCCACGAGCGCAGAGGCGCGTGCCAGCAGTGCCGGCACACTCGTATGTGGAACGTGCCCCAACCACAGCACTCGTTCGGATAAACCCAGCTGGTTCGCGAGTGCTGTGAGAGAGGCCCTGTCGGGTCCGTCACCGATCACATCGAGTACGACACTGCGCCTCATGCGTGCGACTGCGCGAATCGCGGCTTCGATTCCCTTCTGTGCCGAGAGCCGTCCGATAAAGGCAATTCGGTTTTCGTCGCGGTCGTCGCTTGGAGCAAACTGTGATGTGGCAACCGGCATCGGCGCGACGATTGGCGCGGATAGCGAAAATTCTGACGCCTGTTGAGCGAGCCACTGTGAGACGCAGGTCACGCGAGCCGATCGGCGAAATACATACCGCGCGAGAGGCCGCGCAGCGGGGTTCGCCTTGAGCAGCCTTAGGTCAGTACCGTGTGAAGTGGTGATCAGTGGAACTCCGGACTGTCGAGCGACTCGTGCGGCTGCAAGGCCGTTGGGGAACCACCAGTGCGCATGGAGCACGTCCGGTTTCCACTTCGCGGTCTCCGAGCGCAGCGCAGCGGTCTCGGCGATGATAAACGAGGCGAGTACGAATTTTCCCGTAATCGAGCGTGACACATCCTCGGCCATTGTGCCGCGATACGCAAGGGTTTCGTGAGATCGTGGCGCGTAGCGAAACCGTCGAACCGGTATTCCGTTGATGGTGGCGGCGTCACTGAGGTTGGGTGCGCCCGGTGCGAGCACGCGCACTTCGACCCCTTGATGGGACAACGCTTCGGCCAGACTCAGGATGAAAGAGCCGGCTGCATCACCCTCGAAGCGCGGGAATGAGTGCGTGACGAAAAGTGCTTTCACCGCCTCAGCGCTGGGACTCTGTCTCGCGCACGACGACTTCCTCGATGCGTCGCCGCAGTTCCGCAATCTCGGCGCGTTGAGCGGCCATCAACTCCGCGAGCAATCCAGTAGCAAAGAATACACTTCCAAGGATGAGGCAGACTTCAATCAGCGTCAACAGAGGTCGAAAACCGACTCCGGCGATTATGCGATACAGAACCGCCGCAATGCCAGTCAGGACTCCGATGAGAAAAAGGAACGCACCAAGCATTCCGAAAAACAGTAGTGGTTTGCGCGCGAAGCGAAGCTCGAACCATACCGCGAGCATGTCAATGACGCCCACAGGAATGCGGCCAATGCCGAACTTGGATTTGCCAGCCACGCGTGGATACAGCGGAATGGGTGTCTCACCGACCGTGTAGCCATTGTGAGCTGCGACGACGATCATGTACCGGTGCCAATCGGGACGCATCGGAAGTGACGCCATGACCTCGCGGCGATACGCCTTGACCGAATTGAGATCGCGAACCGGGACATCAAAAAGCTTTCGACTCAGGCCGTTATAGATTCCTGAAACAAAAGCCTTGTCGTACTCGCCTTCCTTGCGTCCCGTCATCATGTCGAAGTCACCGGCCAGGATCGGGTCGACGAGTTTGGGTATGTCTTCCGGCTTGAATTGCAGATCAGCAGGATAGAAAACGAGGACCTCACCGCGTGAGCGCAGATACCCGGTGCGGAGTGCGTCCGCTATGCCGCGGCGTTTCATGTGTCGAGCGGACTGCAGAAACGGATACTCCCGCTCGAGCTGGGCAAGAACGCGCGGCGTTGCATCGGTGGATCCATCGTCGATTACGATGACTTCATATTTGCCGGGCTCGGCGGCGAACACGGCGGCGGCCTGCCGCATGAACTCGGGCAGGTTTTCAGCCTCGTCCTTGGCGGGAACGAGGATACTTACCAACGGGTGACTCTGCATCGCCGTCGTGCTCATACGCGTTTGCGCATTCTTGCCGGGAGCACTCCAAGTTGGTCGCGATACTTTGCGACCGTGCGGCGCGCAATCTGAACTCCACTCTCGCGGAGGATGTTGACAATTGCCTGATCAGTGAGCGGATGCTTGGGATCTTCATCCTCGACGAGCGTCTGGAGCTGTGCCTTGATTCCGCGCGCCGAGACATCTTCACCGTCCGCGGTAGCCAGACCGGATGAGAAGAAGAACTTGAGCGGGAGCACGCCGCGCGGTGTCTGCACGTACTTCTCGTTCGTCACTCTACTCACCGTCGATTCATGCATGCTTATGACTTCAGCGACTTCCCGGAGCGTGAGCGGTTTGAGATATTGAACGCCCTTCTCGAAGAACTCGCGCTGCCGGTCAACGATGTAGTGCATCACCTTGAGCATTGTCTGTCGGCGCTGCTCAATCGCCTGAATCATCCAGTTTGCCGAGTTCAGCTTGCTCGAGATGAACTCCTTGTTCTCGCCGTCGAATTTCTTCTTGTCTCGAGCGATCTCCTGATACGCCTTGCTCAGCTTGAGGCGAGGGAGATTGGCATCATTCAGGAATACATGGTACTGACCGTCGATCTTGTCGACGACGAGATCCGGGATGATGTAATTGTCGGAGCGGGAACTATAACGGAGGCCGGGTTTCGGATCGAGTTTGGCAATTTCATCGGCCGCGGCCTGAACATCGGTTGCGCTGATGCCGAAGCGTTTTGAGATCTCGCTCCACCTGTGATTGATAAGTTCATCAAAACAGTCATTGACAAGCCGGTACGGCACTGACTGGAGCAGCCCCGCCTCGCGAAGTTGCAGCAGCAGACATTCCTTGAGATCACGTGCAGCGACCCCAGGCGGGTCGAGAGTCTGGATGACGGTGAGCATATCCTCACCTTCAGACTCAGTGTAAAGCATGTCATCGGATATTTCCCGGCCAGCTTCGTCGGCCGCGTGCCGAGCCATGTCGTTCAACCCGAGTACGATTTCCGCGACAGTGGTCGCGAGGTACCCGTCATCGTTGATGTTGCCGATGAACTCGTCGCCGATGAGAGCCTGGCGTGGGGTAAGCTCCAGCAAGGCGAGTTGATCCCTCAGATGATCCCCGAGATCGTGCGCCTCTACGGTGACGGTTTCAAAGTGCTCACGTTCCTCGCGTTCCTCGCGGTGACCGCCAGCGTCGAAACCTTCGAGCAGGATCTCTTCCCAGTCAATCTCGTCCTTCTCTACTTTTTCCGGCTCTTCGGCCAGTGCCTCGAGTTCTTCCTCAGTCTCGTCTCCCTCTTCCTCCTCGTCGTCTTCCACGAGGTCCAGAAACGGGTTGTTCAGCAATTCCTGCTTCAGATGCTGCTGGAGGTCGAGCAGCGGCATGTAAAGAAGATCCATCGCCTGATAAAGGCGCGGATTGATCTTCAGGTCCTGCCGCATCTGAGTTGACTGACTGAGACCGGATCTCATGCGTGCGCTCCAAGGCCAATGCCAGTGGCAAACCGCTCGCGAAGACGAGCTGTAAGTGTCGGGCCCAAATAGATCTTCGCCACCGTGTCGTCGAAAACCAAGTCACGAACCGTGCCGGAGACTTTCACCTGACCGTCGAACATTATGTACGCGCGGTCCACTATATCGAGTGTTTGCTCTACGTTATGATCGCTGATCAGGACTCCGATATTGCGCTGACGGAGTCCGGAAACGATGCTCTGAATATCGTGCACTGCAATCGGATCTACGCCAGCGAACGGCTCGTCCAGCATCATGAACTTGGGATCTGTGACAAGCGCGCGTGTTATCTCGAGACGCCGGCGCTCGCCACCAGACAGCGCGTAAGCCTTGCTCTTGCGCAAGCGTTTGATGCTCAGTTCATCGAGCAGTCGTTCAAGACGTTCATTCCGTTCCGCCTTTGATAGCGGAAGCGTCTCGAGGATCGCCATGATGTTATCCTCGACCGACAACTTGCGAAATATCGAGGGTTCCTGCGAAAGATAGCCGATGCCACGCCGCGCTCGCTTGTACATCGGCATTTCTGTAATGTCATCGCCATCGAGGAGGATCGGTCCCTCGAGTGGCTGTATGAGCCCAACGATCATGTAGAAGACGGTTGTCTTGCCCGCGCCGTTCGGCCCGAGCAAGCCGACTATCTCTCCCTGGTTCAACTGAATTGCGACTTCGTTCACAACCTTGCGACGACGGTACACCTTGACCAGCCCGCGAGCCTCAAGTCGGCTCTTGCCTGGAGAGCGGTCTTCCGGTGCAGTTACGCCGGTAGCCGGACGCGGGAATTCACCCGTGTGTCGCAGCATGTCGGCTACCTGCGCGCGCAGCGGGGCGATGTCACTCCACAGACTGTCGGAGAGCCTGACCGGGGTGAAGTCGCCTACGTCCCCGGGTGGCAAAATGACGACGCCATCAGCAGCGAGGCGCGGGAGCACCCACGTCGTGAGGTATGCACGCACCTCGTCGAGGCTGAGTCGGCCGGCCTCGCGCTGTGCGTCCCTTCCGTCTTCCCGTAAGGTGCGGAGATACTCGGTCCGATAACCAATTGCGATGTCGTTCAGCGTCGCGGATCCGGTGTCGTCTGCACACCGTACAAGCGCTTCGAGCGCGAGTACCGAGGAGCGCTCGTCACCCGCGGCGTGTGCCAGCAGCGACGCAATTACGTCGGAGTATATAGGTGCGGTCATGGTTTGATCGATCCCGGTTTGCCGGCCGCTTTTGGCTTGGCCTTCACTGTCGTATCGACCGCTTCCATGTAGATGCCGCTAGCCTTGTCACGTACCTTCACGGTATCAACGCCACCGTTCAGAAAATTTATGTCGATGTCCTTGCCGGTCACGTAATTGACACCTGGGCGTTGCTTCTCGGCGGCATTCTTCACATGGTAATAAGCCCGTGCGTTGGTCCGGGCGATGATCGTCTTTACAGGCGGAGTATGTGCGGAATCAGTACGCGCGACGCTATCGAATGTGGCAATCAGCGTATCTCCCCGGATCCAGTCACGATCTTTTGTCGTCATTGTCGCGCTATCCGGAATACTCGTTGCAAATGCGTTGCCCACAGAGCGGATTTGATGTATGCGCTGGTTGGGAAGCAAGGCATCAATGGAGTCCGCTACGATGTCCCGGTCTGGTGACGTCGCATGCGCTCCCGATTTGCCCCATGCCATCGCGCGCTCCAGTTCATTATTGCGGACGCGCAGGTCCACGGAATCCGCATACAACTGCAGATCCTGACTACTCGCGTGACCATTTGGAGTGGCTACCACCCGGTTCACCAGACGATTCTTCGAAAAGACGTCGATTACGCCACCTGTAAGTGTGAAAGGTCTCGCTCGACGCGCTTCGACGGTCGGCTTGCGCATGAGCCGCGCCAGTCCCGATCCCTTATCCATGAAGGCGGAATCACCGGTCGCGAAGAGTTGCGGCCGGGTTATACGAACGTCGCCTCCAGCGTACACGAGACTGTCCGCGATGCTCGTAATGTGATCGGCAACCACATCCACTGTATCGCCGGGCTTGCCGGTAACCGTGTCACGATCAACTATTCTCAACTTGGGTCTCCCGGTCGAAACCAGAATCGCCTCCGTCCGGATCGGGCGCACTGCGCGGTAGTAGTCCGCGGCGGGGCCACGCATGGTTGTGCCGCTCTCAAGCACCGAGTAAACGTTCCCTTCAGCGCGAATGTGCTCCTCGTCCATCCAGTACGTCATGTGATCGGCGTCCACCTTCGCACGGGCATCAGCATAATGCACGTTCGCGATGAGGTACATCAGGCTGAGATCGCCGTAATACTCCGCACTGTCGGACTTGAGTGTAACGTTCTGACCCTGACAGTCGCCGACGAATCCACCGCCGACATATGCGTTGTACTTGCCGCTCGGCAGCTTCACAAAGTTGGAGCGGGTCGTACCAGCGGGATTGCCCTGGAACTCGATTATGCAGCGGCTCCCTGGCTGGGGGCCCGGCGCGCGTTGCTGCGCGCTGGCTTCACGTGCGAGGCCGTTAATAGCGACCGCGCCTGTCAATACGGCGACAGCGATCCAGGATGGTGCTGTCATTGGTTGGGAATGGTGACGGCACCAGCGGTGCCTGATAACGTCTTGAGCACGTGCACGTTCTGGAGATTCGGATCGGAGCGGAAACCGATTCCTTGCAGTCTCCGATTCGGCTCGGTCAGGACGAATGCGCTGTCACTGGCTATCTCATTCCGGCTCTGATCGAATCTGAGCTCCTCAGATTTGAGTGTACGACCATCGGTCGAAGTGACGACGACGTTGCCGCGCGCAACCATCATCCCACTCGCAGTGTGGTATGTGCCGCGGCGCGAAGTCAGCACCGCATTCTTCACTCCGGTGCTCGTGTAGAAGGTGGAGTTGACATGAATCAGCTCCACGCGGGTGTTGTCATCGAAGAAATACGCGGTGTCGGCCAGAAGCTGTGCGTGCAACACGCCCTGATCCGTCAGATTGAAACGAGCTCCATACATCACCTGGTCGGCGGAATCGGCGAGGGCTGACAGGGCTGATACGGGCGGCGACTTGGTGCCTCCCTTGCAGCCGAACGCAAGAAGGACCGACGCGAAGACGCAAGCCAGACCCGACACTCGGTACGCAGCGCTCAAGCGACCCCCGCGCGCATCAGGTCGTGGAGGTGTACAACGCCCACGAGGCTTCCGTCGCGTGCAAGAACAGGCATGGCCATTATTCCGTGCTGTTCCATCGCATGAACTGCTGCACTTCCCAATTCATCCGGACCTATGGTCCGTGGGCTCGAAGTCATCACGTCCGTGACGCTGATTGTCATCACGTCGGCGTCGCGCTCCATGAGTCTAGCGAGATCGCCCGCGGTCATCAGACCGATTACCCTGGACGCGGGGTCGACAATCATCACTATTCCACGGCGCTCCGCCAGTTCGACAATTGCTTCTCGCACAGTCGCCGTGGGCGGAAGCACCGGTAGCGAATCCGTCACCATCACATCGCGAACGCGGGTGAGCAGTTTGCGGCCGAGTGCTCCGCCTGGATGAATACGCGCGAAGTCCTCCGCGCCGAATCGCTTCTCCTCAAGCAATGCAACTGCGAGTGCGTCGCCTAGCGCGAGCGCAACCGTCGTGCTTGTTGTCGGTGCCAGGCCGTGTGGGCACGCTTCCGCTGCGACGGATGCGTCGAGGGTCACATCGGAATGTGTTCCAAGTGTCGAGTTGCGTTCACCCGCGATTGCGATGGTACCGACACCAATGCGCTTGAGGTGCTGCAGCAGAGGCAACAGTTCTTCGGATTCGCCACTCTTGGAAATGAGGATTGCGATATCCGCCGTTCCCACTATGCCAAGATCACCATGCAAGCTGTCAGAGGCGTGAAGAAAAACCGCAGGAGTACCGGTCGATGTAAGTGTTGCCGCAACCTTCCGTCCGATCAAACCTGATTTCCCGACACCGCAGACGATGACGCGCCCATTTGAATTCGCGATCATCTCGACAGCGGTGACGAACTCTTCACCGAGTCGCAATCCGGCCGCGCCAAGCGCGTCTCGTTCCTGCTCGAGAACGCGACGGCCGCGTGCCAGGATGTCGGCTTTCAAGCGCGTACTCGGGCCCAGAGGTCCACCATCCGATCCACCAGATCCGGCAGCTCAGCTAGCGGCAACATGTTTGGGCCATCGCTCGGCGCGGTGTCGGGCGATGGATGCGTTTCGATGAACACGCCATCCGCACCGGCGGCCACGGCGGCCATCGCGAGCGTCGGAATGAATTCTCTCGCGCCACCGCTCGAGCCACCATCGCCCTGACCGGGTCGCTGCACGCTATGCGTTGCGTCGAATATCACTGGAACATCGCAGGCAGACTTGAGCCGTGGGAACGCGCGCATGTCCACAACCAGATCGCCGTAGCCGAAAAAGGTACCGCGCTCGGTGACGGCGACCTCATCGCCGCCCGCTTCTCGAACCTTCTGTACGGCACCTCGCATGCCTTCCGGGTGCATCCACTGACCCTTTTTCACATTTACCGGTCGTCCTGTCGCTCCAGCAGCGTGCAGCAAGTCTGTCTGACGACAGAGGAAGGCTGGTATCTGCAGCACGTCAACCTGGCGAGCCACGGCGGCGCACTGCTCCGGGAGGTGCACGTCCGTCAACACCGGCAACCCTGTGGATGCTCGGACGCGGCCGAGCGCCGCAATCCCTTCGTCAAGGCCCGGTCCGCGTGCGGCGCCAGCGTTGGAGCGGTTGGCCTTGTCGAAACTCGCCTTGTAAATCACACCGCCGGGTACGCGCTCCTCGATCTTGAGGAGTGCTTCTGCGACCTCCAGGTTCAGAGCATCGTTCTGAAGCACGCATGGGCCCGCAATCAGGAAGAATCTGTCGCGCGGAAAGAGTTGGCTCACGATCTGCTTTCGATCCCGATGCGGGACTCCGCTGCGTCCGAGTGATTCTTCGTCGCGTGTTCTGCAGCAGCGGCGATAAACCCGGCGAACAAAGGGTGCGGTCTCGTCGGCCGCGATTTCAGCTCCGGATGGAACTGGCAGCCCAGGTACCACGGATGCGTCTGCAATTCGACGATTTCGACGAGCGAACCGTCGGGCGAGAGACCCGACAGCGTGAGTCCATGTTCGATGAAGCCATCGCGGAACGCATTCGAAACTTCGTAACGATGCCTGTGACGCTCGCTGACCTGTTGAGTGCCGTACATCGCGGCCGCGCGCGTACCGGCACCGAGTCTGCACGGATACTGGCCGAGCCGCATCGTGCCACCCATGTCGGTTACGTGCTGCTGTGATTCCATGAGGGAAATGACAGCGTTGCCACAGTCGGGTGCGAACTCGCTGGAATTGCTGTCGTCGAGGCCCATGACATTTCGTGCGAATTCCACAATCGCAACCTGCATTCCGAGGCAGATTCCGAAAAACGGAACTCCAGCTTCGCGGACGTAGCGGATGGCTTCCACCATTCCCTCGACGCCACGCACGCCGAACCCGCCCGGCACGAGTAGCCCATCGTATTCACCGAGCACTTCGCGCGTGCGCTCACGCGAAGTGAATGTGTCGCTCGAGATCCACGAAATATCGACACCAACATTGTTCGCAATGCCGCCGTGGATGAGTGCTTCCTGGACGCTTTTATAACTGTCGATGAACTCGGTGTATTTGCCGACCACCGCAATTTTTACCCTGCGCGGTGGCGAGATGATTCGCTGTACGAGCTTGCGCCACTCCGTAAGGTCGGGCGACCGTTTGCCGAGGAGGCCGAGTCGATGCATGACCCGTTCGTCCGCGCCCTGGGCGTGGAAGACGAGTGGGATCTCATAGATGGTGGGAACATCGCGGCTTTCCACGACAGCGCCGAACTCGACGTTGCAGAAGAGGGCGATCTTGCGCTTCACGTCATCCGATAGCGCGCGTTCGGTGCGGCAGATCAGGATGTCAGGCTGGATTCCAAGCTGCATCAGCTCGCGAACAGAATGTTGCGTTGGCTTGGTCTTCACCTCACCCGCTGCTGCGATGAACGGAACGAGCGTGAGATGAATGAAGATTCCATTCTCGCGTCCGATCTCCTGGCGGAACTGTCGCACCGCTTCGAGGAACGGTTGTGACTCGATGTCACCGACCGTGCCGCCGATCTCGACGATCACTACATCGTTGTCTGGAGCAAGCCGCTTCATTGCGGCCTTGATCTCGTCTGTGATATGTGGGATAACCTGAACGGTGGATCCCAGGTATTCGCCGCGCCTTTCCTTGGTAATGACGTTGAGGTAGATGCGACCGGTCGTCACATTGTTTGCCTGTGTGAGCGATCTGTCTATGAATCGCTCGTAGTGACCAAGATCCAGATCGGTCTCGGCACCATCATCGGTGACGAAGACTTCGCCATGCTGGAACGGCGACATCGTACCAGGGTCGACATTCAGGTAGGGATCGAACTTCATGATTGTCACGCGCATTCCGCGCTCTACAAGCAGTCTTCCAAGCGACGCAGCCGCTATTCCCTTGCCCAGCGACGATACTACGCCGCCGGTGACGAAGATGTAGCGAGTCTGCTGCGAGGACTCCATTCTCATTGCCATTATATCTCTCCCGCCTCGAACGAGCGCCATCGATCATTCGCGGCCTGTAAGTCCTCTTCAGTATCTATTCCTGCTTCGGCGCGTTCGTTTACAACTGCCACGCCGATGTCCATGCCATGCGCGAGCGGCCGCAATTGCTCCAACCGCTCGATGTCTTCAAGTGGGTGAGGCGGCAGCGCCATCCAGCGCGCCAGCGCCTCTCGCGTGTACGAGTACACCCCGATGTGTTGCAACGTAAGCGGGCGGCGGAGCGCCGTGTCGGACGATTCCCGCAAAAATGGAATTGGCGCACGCGAGAAGTAGAGCGCGCGCCCATCGACGGCCGTGACCACTTTTACTATTGACGGTCGATCGAAGATTTCGTCAGATGCCGTCGCCGCTGCAGTTCCGAGCGTGAAACGCCCGCTTCGTACGACATCAGCAGCAGCGGAGATGAAGCCGGCGGAAATGAACGGTTCATCGCCCTGCACATTTACAAACGCGTCGAACGACTTGAAGTCCGTCGACGCAGCGACCTCTGCGACGCGGGCGGTGCCGGAGCTGCACTCGGGGCTGGTCATCGCGACATCCGCCCCCGCTGCGCGTACGATCCGCGCGACATCTTCGTGGTCGGTCGCGACTACCACCCGGTCAGCGATCCCCATCATCTGAACGCGTCGCCAAACGCGAACTATGAGCGGCTCTCCAGCCAGGTCGCGAAGCGGCTTTTGGGGGAGCCTGGTGGCCCCGAGGCGGGCCGGGATCACGACCGCTATCTTCATCGCGGCACGGAAAATGGGGGGTTGGACGCAACTTTCACGCCACCAAAGTTACCATTTAGCGAGTGCCGGCGCAAACCAATTTCCAAGGGGAATGGGGCCCCAGGCGGCGAGGTGCCAGCCGAAATCTCTATTGGGAGCCAAGCGGCGCCCATTTACCCTCAGTTCCCGCTCTGTTTCTCCCGGCCAAATGCGCGGGGCAAGACGATATCTGACCCTAACTCTACACTTTTCCCCCACGGCAACCACCATCAATCACGACGATACCGGTCGTGCGCGGCGAACTTGCCAGACTCCTATCGCCGCGCCGAGCGCCATGCTGCCGAAAAAGAAACCGGTTAGAGGCCACATCCGCGCGCCCTGTGCGAGCATGTGGCTACCAAAGTAAACGCAGCCAAGGATACCGACTAAAGCCGAGGGGATCAATGTCGTTCGCTCCACGCGTGCACTCCATGTCACGGGGTTTGAAAGCTGTTCTGCCCGGACAATAACATGCACGCAGCCGGCATTCGTTGCCAGGCCGACGTGCCTTGTTTGCCGCCCACGGTCCAGGATTCTCGTTGTTCACCCGGACCCTCGACGACACAGCTAAACGCTAAGGCCTAAGCGAAACACCGACTCCGAAATCGTGCTGATGTGTACGCGGGTTCACGATGTAATCCATTGTGAACACCGACAGCCCGATTCGACCCCCGACATTCTGGACCGGCGCTCCAAAGCCGCCAACCGAGGCAGCGCCAGCAGCGAAGTGTGGCGCGATGTATGGACTGCCCAAAAGCGGAAATTCGATTTTCGAGATCGGGATGATATACAGCGCGTCCAGGAAATACAGGTGATCGCCGCCCAGGCCCAACAAGTCCACAGTCGCCAACGATCCCGAACCACCAACGTAGGCAAACCGCTGTCGGGGTGTGAACGAACCGGTGCTCGTTGCGACAAGATGTGCGCCGAGCTCCAGTCGCTGATTCAAAATCGTCGGTATTGCCGCGGCCTCACTGATCGTCAGCTGCCGGAAGCTTCCGCCCGCAGGGCTCTTGCCCGCCGCTTCGATGAAAACATCAAGCATCTCGGACGCGGATACTCCAACGTATTCAGCGTGGCCTCCAGCAATCAGCGAGGTGATGTGGCCCGGATCAATGAGCGGGTTCGGTCGCTGGATACCATCTACGCTATCACGCCTGCCGAGAACGCTGAATGGTCCCGCATTGCTCCCGCTGCGCCACCCAGAGGACCAGTCGCGTTCTGTTCTGACACCCGCGAAGATCGTTGCTACGTCAATCGGAAGATGCAGCGCAGATGTAAGGCGCGCCTCACCACGATCTGCGCGGAAGTAATTGCGCGAATCGTGGCCAAGCCCGAATGAGACGAGCGAGTTAAGCGGATTGGAACGCATCCAGCCATCGTTCGTGAAGGTGCCGCGCGCTCCGGTGAGCGTAATTCCAAGGGTGGAATCGCTCGTCAATTGGCCGACCACGGAAAGCGATGGATCGATCTTCCCAAGGTGCGAGCGATACGTGATCACTGGAGTCACGACGAGTCGCTCGTCGCTACCCGACGTGATCGTTGGCCCAAAAGGAATTGACAGGCCGTTCACACGATCGTACGTGGGGAGGTTGTCGAAACTCAGCGGAAAGTCCACCTGAACCTGCGCGCCGAGCGTTGGCACGGTGAGTGCCGCAAAGGTAATGCAGGTGATGAGGCGAACGAGTCCAGGTCGAGTCATTGCGTGAGGTTCAGGAAATTGCTGAGCAGCTGTTTGCCACCGTCAGTCAGAACTGATTCCGGGTGAAACTGTACGCCATACACGGGATGCGTGCGATGTTGGAGCGCATGCACTTCGGTCGGATCCTCTTCACTCCATGCGGTGATCTGCAGATCCGCGGGAAGTGATTCGCGCTCTACTGTCAGTGAATGATACCGCATCACGCGGAGCGGGTCAGGCAGGCCGGCGAAGATGCCGGTACCGGAGTGACGGACCTCCGATGTCTTGCCGTGCATGAGGCGGCCGGCACGCACGACCCGGCCACCGTACGCGGCACCGATAGCCTGCTGTCCAAGGCAGACACCGAGGATCGGGATGGACGCCCCATATTTCCGAATCACCTCGAGCGTAATCCCTGCCTCCGCCGGGGTTCTGGGGCCGGGAGAGAGCACTATCGCGCGCGGGTGCATTGCGGCTATTGCCGAGGCCGGAATCTCGTCGTTTCGGCGCACGGAAACTTCGGCGCCCAATTCGCCCAGGTACTGCACGAGGTTGTACGTGAACGAATCATAGTTGTCTATAACGAGGATCATGGCCGAGCCACATCGGAGAGCCGCTCACGCGGGTGAAACTGTTTGTGCACGGATCGCAGATATTCGCGATCCACGTGCGTGTAGATCTGAGTTGTGGAGATGTCTACGTGGCCAAGCATTTCCTGCACCGCGCGGAGATCCGCACCACCTTCCAGGAGATGGGTCGCAAACGAATGCCTGAGCGTGTGCGGTGTGACGTGCTTGTTGATTCCGCTTGCGTCCACGTGCTTGCGGAGGATCTTCCACGCACCCATGCGTGTCATCGGCTCGCCGCGCGCGTTGAGGAAAAGGATTCCCTCCCCCGAACCTTTTTCCAGTTTCGGCCTCAGTTCGCGCAGGTATATCGCAACTGCACCAAGCGCCTTGCGACCGATCGGGACCAGTCGCTCCTTGGCCCCCTTGCCGAATACGCGGACGAGCGACTCATCCAGCATAAGGTCGCGCACGCTGATTGTAATCCACTCCCCAACGCGAAGCCCTGCGCCATACGCCAGCTCGAGCATTGCACGATCACGAAACGCCAGTGGTTCGTCAAGCGACGGAGTTTCGATGAGTTTGGCAACCTCGTCGACGCTCAGTACGTCCGGGAGCTCGCGCCATCTCCGCGGCGTTTCAAGGCGTTCGCTCGGATCGCGCACGACGTGACCTTCGTTGATCAGGAACTTGTAGTACGTGCGTAGCGCTGAGATGTTGCGACGGATTGACGATGGCGCGAGGCCAAGATCCTTCAGATGATAGACGTACGAGCGCAAGGTGGTCGAACCTACTTCCTCTGGTGCGTGCGCGCCCTTGGTCAGCGAATAGTCGGCGAAGCGAGCGAGGTCACGGCCATACGCTTCGACAGTGCGCGGGGACGCGCCATCCTCGAGCGTGAGAAAATCGCCAAAGGGCCCTAGCCAGAATGCGCGAGAGATCGTCTCTCGCGTGGATTCAACGGTCATCGGAGAGTGTGGCGATCGCGATGCAGGCGATCCCTTCGCCGCGTCCAATCCATCCCATTCCTTCGTTCGTCTTTCCCTTGACGCTGACACATGCCGCGTCGATTCCGAGAGCGTCCGCGAGGCGACTGCGCATCGCGGGTACATGCGGTCCGATCCTCGGCGCTTCGGCGATTACGGTTGCGTCGATATTCACCACGACGTAGCCCATCGTGTGCACGGCGCCGACGGCGCGACGCAACATGTCGATCGAGTCGCGATCCCTGTTGGCGGCGTCCGTGTCGGGAAATAGCGCGCCGATGTCGCCAGCGGAAGCGGCACCCAGTACTGCATCGGTCACGGCGTGCGCTACGGCGTCAGCGTCTGAGTGACCGACCAGAGAAACGTCGGCTGGTATATGCACTCCGCCAAGTACGAGCGGTCCGCCCTGTCTGAAGCGATGCGAATCGTAGCCGATACCAGAGCGGGTGCTCACGCGGCGGCTCTCTTGTTCAAAGGTGAACTGCTGCGGCGGATGACGGTGGGATGATGCATGGGGTTCATGAAAGATACCGCGATGTCCGTCTCCAATGCAGTTCGCGTGCTACGGCTTGTAACGCCTCACAGCGAGACAGGCATTGTGGCCACCGAAACCGAAGCTGTTGCTTATCGCCGCCGTAACGTCACGCTTCACGGCAACGTTTGGAGTGAAATCAAGATCAAGCTCGGGGTCAGGATACTCGTAGTTGATCGTGGGCGGGATAATGCCTCTGCCCACTACTAGAGTGGAGATGACGAACTCAACTGCACCAGCGGCGCCGAGCATGTGACCAGTAGCTGACTTGGTTGAGCTGACGTTGAGGTTTTTAGCAGCGTCTCCAAACACGGCCTTGATGGCGCGTGTTTCGTTGAGATCATTTGCGGGTGTTGAGGTGCCGTGCGCATTGATGTACTGCACATCGTCCGGCTCCAGCTTTGCGTCGCGCATGGCGCGCTTCATCGCGCGCTGTGCACCCTCGCCATCTGGCGCTGGTGCGGTCAGATGATACGCGTCTCCTGTGGCACCATACCCGACAATCTCACCATGGATCGTGGCGCCGCGTGCGATAGCGTGTTCAAGTTCTTCGAGAATGACGATTCCAGCGCCTTCACCCATGACGAAGCCGTCGCGGGTTGCATCGAACGGACGTGAGGCGGTGGACGGCGAGTCGTTGCGCTCAGAGAGCGCCTTCATGTTCGCAAAGCCACCAATTGCCATTGGCGTGACGGTCGCTTCCGCGCCGCCGGTGATCATGACGTCTGCGTCGCCGTACTGGATTGTGCGGTAGGCATCGCCGATTGCGTGAGCAGATGTCGCGCACGCAGAAACTGTCGCATAGTTGGGGCCCTTTGCATTGAAATGCATGGACACGATACCGGCGGCAATGTCTGCGATGAACATTGGAATGAAGAATGGGCTGATCTTGCTGGGGCCCAGTTCTCGATACACATCGTGCTGTTCTTCAAAACTCTTGAGGCCGCCGATGCCGGAGCCGATGATGACTCCAATGCGATCGGGATCGAGTCCACCCGCTCCAGCCTTGCCAAGGCCGGCATCTGCCATCGCCATCTTCGCGGCGACGACAGCATACTGCGTGTAGACATCCGAGCGCTTCACTTCCTTCCGGTCCATGTACTCGCCGGGATTGAAGTCTTTGACTTCAGCGGCGAATCGTACCGGAAACTTGGAAGCGTCGAACTTCGTGATCGGCGCCACGCCAGAGGTCCCGGCGATAAGTGCATCCCACGTCGCCGCCACCGAGTTGCCGACGGGCGTGACCATGCCCATTCCGGTGACGACGACCCTACGCCCCATTACGCAGCGACCTTTCCGTTCAGATACGCGAGCGCGTCGCCGACAGTACGGAGCTTCTCCGCATCTTCATC
>JBDTAW010000238.1:0-2565 GCA_039924445.1 Gemmatimonadaceae bacterium | reverse complement strand
CACATGCGGTTTGGCCTGAAATGGCCGCTCTCCCTCAATACGGCATGGCGCGAGAATACTTTCCAATCCTGCTGCTGCTCGGCTTCGTTGCGATGAATGCCGTGCTGATAATCGGGGTTTCGGCGCTCACGATCAGAAAACGCCCGACTCCGGTCAAGCGCGCCTCATACGAATCTGGAATTCCGGCGATCGGAAACGCACGAGAACGCTTCTCGGTTGCGTTCTACATGATCGCGATGTTGTTCATCATATTCGACATCGAAACCGTCTTCATGATCCCCTGGGCGACGTACTATCGTCAGCTCTCGTGCAGCACCGAGCTCGTTGACGGCGTCTGCGCCGCGGGATCCGTGTCATTCTTTGGCCTGGGCGAGATGCTGATATTCATGGCCATCCTCGTCGTCGGCTTCGTGTACGTGTGGAAGAAAGGAGCACTTAGATGGGATTGATCGCTCGCCCGGATTCGACACTGAGTCGCGTGGAGTATGATCCGCAGTCGCAGGACGGCTGGGTCACAACGCGTCTCGACTTCCTCGTAAATTGGGGCCGAGCCAATTCGCTCTGGCCCATGCCATTTGGAACCGCTTGCTGCGCCATCGAGTTCATGGCGACCGCCGCCGCCGATTTCGATCTCGCACGCTTTGGCATGGAGCGCATGTCATTTTCGCCGCGTCAGGCTGACGTACTGATCTGCGCCGGCCGAGTGCCTTTCAAGCTCGCGCCGATCATCCGCCGCATCTGGCAGCAGATGGCGCAACCAAAATGGTCGATCGCGATGGGCGCCTGCGCTTCAACCGGCAACATGTTCGATACCTACGCAGTGGTGCAGGGGATCGACACAATCATTCCAGTTGACGTGTATGTCCCCGGCTGCCCTCCGCGTCCGGAAGGACTGCTGTACGGCATTCAGATGCTCCAGAAGAAAGTCATGAACGAGCGCATGTCTGATCGTACGATACGTGAAGAGATGGAGCCGAATCCGAACACGCAGCTGTACATCCCGCCGCCGGCCATCGATGAAATCTCGGAGCCGTTCGGCAACTCGATCAATCAGACACGTTCCACGCCGTGACGGATCAACCCGAATCGTTCGATATAGTCTCGGTGGGCAGAGCACTCACCGATGCAGCGCCGCCAGCTACTCCGAAGAAGGTGCTGCATCGCGGTGGTGAGGCCAACCCCTCGGCTGCTGCACTCAAACACCAGTTCGGCGACGCGATACTCAGGTCCGCTGTAGGCTGGGGCGAGACGACAGTCTTCGTTGCGCGTGCGCGCGCTGGTGAGATTAGTCGCTGGCTGCACGACGATCCTTCGCAGCAGTACGATTACCTGGTCGATGTCACGGCAGTTGAATACCGGGAATCCGAAACTCCGATCGAAGTCGTCTGGCATCTTCGCTCGTTACCACATCGTCGGTTCCTCCGAATCAAGACCGAACTGGAGAAGGGCACTCCGCTTGAAGTCGACAGCGTGTGGGGCATCTACCGCGGTGCAGACTGGCTCGAGCGCGAGTGTTACGACATGTTCGGCATCACGTTCACCGGCCACCCTGATCTGCGCAGGATCCTGATGTGGGAGCAGTACAAGGAAGGCTACCCGCTGCGGAAGGATTTCCCGCTCCGCGGTCGTTTCAGTCGCTCGGAGCAACTGCGACAGGCGCTGGCCGCCAATCCGGAGTCGCGCTACTCGATGGAAGAGCTGACGGTCGCCGAAGCATTCACCGAAATTCCCGATGACATGCGCCGCCGGCTCGCGTCCGGTGAAAGGACCGGAGAGTAGAATCATGGCTACCAAAACCAGAACGATCGAGGTGGAGCTTTCCACCAGTGGACTTGACGCGTCGGGCAAGCCGCAACGAGTTCCCATTGTTACAAACGACGGCGGCACCGCCATCGCGCTCGAAGAGCCGCTCGCGATCGAACCGGATCTCGATGGTGAGCACATGCTTCTCAACCTTGGGCCGCAACATCCTGCAACACACGGCGTGCTTCGCCTTGTTCTCGAGCTCGACGGCGAGACTGTGGTGCGATGCATCCCGCACATAGGGTACCTGCACTGCGGTTTCGAAAAGACGGGTGAATATCGTCAGTACAACCAGATAATTCCGTGGACTGACCGCGAGGATTACCTGAACGCACCAGGCAATAACGTCGCCTTCGCGCTCGGCGCGGAGAGACTTTTCGGCATCGACATCACCGAGCGCTGCACCGTACTTCGAGTCATCGCCTGCGAATTGTCCCGGATGATGTCGCATCTCGTGTGGCTCGGCACGACGTCGATTGATATTGGCGCATACACGCCATTTCTCTGGTCATTCCATCAGCGTGAACGCATCTACCAGCTTCTGGAAGCCTGGACCGGCGCTCGTCTCACTACTTCGGTAACGCGCGTTGGCGGAATGATGGCAGACATTCCGGACGGCTGGACCGACAATCTCCGCGCATTTCTTGATGGATTCATCAAGGTGCTGGACGACGTTGACGTGCTCCTCACTCGGAACGCAATCTGGGTCGGTCGTACCGTCGGACTTGGCGTGATGACTCCGGAAGAGGCTGTGAACTACGG
>JBDTAW010000237.1:0-10823 GCA_039924445.1 Gemmatimonadaceae bacterium | reverse complement strand
CTTGCTCCGGACAGCGGTACGACGGCCAGGGGCGTCACGGCGACATCCACGGCATATCTGAATCGGTCGTTTACACTGGACAGTTTCGAGGTAAATGTCATCGGAACGGGTCAACCGCTTTGGTTCCGAGGGGTGACTGCCGCGCAGTCCAAGCTGCTGTTGCCTTCGTTGGCGCCAATCGCTCTCGTCCTATCGCATCGGCCAACCGTTGGGAGACGCGTCGATCAGTGGATCTACAACCCCGTCTCGCGGCACGTCGAACGCGTGACGCTCACGATCGCAGCGGAGTCTTTATTCAGCGTCGTTGACAGCGCCGCGTACGATACGACGCTGCACACCTGGACCGCTGCACACACAGACACGATACGATCGTGGGAGATAAGGACCCCGTCGCACGGGATTTCCGCGTGGGTCGACGCTCACGGGCGTATTGTAGCTGCATCCGAGCCAGGCGGAGGATCCCTGACGCGCACGACTTACGAGATCGCCCTGCTCAACCCGAAGCTCCTCTCAAAGTGATCAAGCTCGAAGGACTCACAAAACGCTACGGTACGTTCCCCGCCGTCGCAGGGATAAATCTGACAGTCAACCGCGGCGAGTTGTTCGGGTTGCTTGGGCCGAACGGCGCCGGAAAGACGACAACTTTGCGAATGCTCGCGGGAATATTGGAGCCCACCGCGGGAACAGTGACCATCGGCGGTGTGAACCTCGCCGAGAATCCTGTTGAGGCGAAGTCGAAATTGGGGTTCATTCCAGACCGTCCATTCATATACGAAAAGCTCACCGGAGTCGAGTTTCTGCGATTTGTTGCCGGCCTTTACGGGCAGGGTGGCGTCGAGATAGACCGGCGCGGCGACGAGCTGCTCGCTCTGTTTGACTTGCTTCGCTGGAAGAACGAGCTCGTCGAAACGTACAGTCACGGCATGCGCCAGAAGCTGATAATCGCGAGCGCTTTCGTCCACCGACCGGAAGTGATCGTCGTCGATGAACCGATGGTCGGTCTCGATCCCAAGGCCGCACACCTGCTCAAGGATCTGTTCCGCGGATACGTGGACCGTGGCAACACAATCATCATGTCAACACACACGCTCGAAGTAGCTGAGACGCTTTGCGATCGGGTCGCGATCGTCCAACACGGAAAAATCCTGGCGATGGGGACAATAGCAGAGCTCCGAGCCAAGTCCGACCCGAGTACCACTCTCGAACAGATATTCCTCCGCCTGACTGGCGAAAAGGCCGCCCGTACTACTCTCGAAGTTCTCTCGGTATAGCGGCGCAATGCTTCTCAGTGAACTTGCGCACGTTTTGTCGCCCAAGGTGCAATCGCTACGCGCGGTCGCCAAGCGAGGCGCGCGGGGGCGCGGTCTCCGAATAACTCTGCTATCGGTTGTCGGCGGATTCTTCTGGCTGTTCGTCTTTGGTGTGACGTTCAGACTTCTCAAATATTTCAAGAACGTACCGGAAATCGGATCTCTTCTGGCAGCCAAGCTGCTTGGTCTCGTGTTGATCAGTTTTCTCGGCCTTCTACTGCTCTCGAATGTCATCACCGCGCTATCCACGTTTTTTCTGGCGCGGGACCTCGACCTGCTCGTCGGCACACCGGTCGATTGGCTGGCCGTCTACGGCGCGAAGCTTACGGAGACTCTCGTAAATTCAAGCTGGATGGTCGTTCTCATGGCCGTTCCAATCTTCACTGCATACGGCATCGCTTACGATGGCGGCTGGTGGTACCCACTCGTCGCACTTGCCACCGTAATTCCCTTTCTCGTCATCCCGGCCGCACTCGGTGCAATGTTGACACTGCTGCTCGTCAACATCTTTCCTGCACGTCGAACACGAGATCTGTTGAGTGTCATCACCGTGATCGCGGCGGCAGGAATTGTTCTCGCGTTTCGTCTCATCAGGCCGGAGCGCCTGGCGCGACCCGAGGGCTTCCGATCACTGGTTGACTTCCTGGCGGTGTTGCGCACTCCGGCCTCGACGTGGCTCCCGAGTGACTGGGTGCAGACCGGCCTGCTCGGATGGCTGCGATACCAGACGGACGCACTTCCGTTCTACCTCCTGTGGTCAACTGCCGCCGCACTTGTCGCAATTGGTGCGATTCTCCACTGGAGATTGTACGCCGCAGGTTACAGCAAGTCGCAGGAGGGAGCAGGCAGAGCGACCGTGCGCGAAACGCGGAAGCAGAGTGCATTTTTACTGGCATTCCCCGTTACGAGACGCGAACTCGTACTCAAGGAAATACACATATTCTTTCGCGATACCACGCAATGGTCTCAGTTGATTCTACTGGTCGTGGTCGTCGTTGTTTACGTGTTCAACATCAGATATCTGCCGCTCGGCGGTACGGGCATAAGTTTCTTCCTCGCGAACATCATCCCTTTTCTCAATCTGATTCTCGCGGGATTCGTCCTCGCGTCGATTGCCGCGCGATTTCTCTTCCCATCCGTCAGCCTTGAAGGGCGCACGTGGTGGCTGCTCAAATCGAGCCCGTTGTCGATGCGGGATCTGCTCTGGGCAAAGTTCTGGGTGGGTACCGTTCCCCTGCTCGCACTGGCGATCGCGATCGTGTTCACAACCGACGTGCTGCTTCAGGTAAATGCTTTCATGACTGCGGTGTCGATCGGCACCATCACACTTCTCACGTTCGCGATTGCCGGCCTGGCGATCGGCACCGGTACGATCTTCCCGCAGTTCGAGACCGAGAACGCGGCGCAGATTCCAACTTCGTTCGGCGGCCTGATCTTCATGATGACCGCAATCTCACTGATTGGTATAGTCATCGTGCTTGAGGCGCGACCCGTTTACAGTTATCTCAGTGCGACGGCATTCGGAACGCCGATCGACTCGACTGGCATGATTTACGGCTTCGCGGCCGCCGCGGTGCTGTGCATCGCTGCCACGCTGCTGCCGATACGTTTCGCGGAACGCAGGCTTATCGCGCTGGAGCGATAGGCGCGGGGCGCGTCAACGCCTTGTACAGAGGTGGCAGTGATGCGACTGCCCAGACAACCTCCAGAATGATGAATCCAGCACGACGATCGTGAATCGCAACCCAGGCCAGCAGGCCGGATCCCACAAAATTGAGTGCGTTGAACCACGCACCGTCATTCCGCATTCGGCGCAGCTGCATCGCAACAAAACCGACAAGCAACAACGCAGCACCGATCAAAGAGATGGTCTGATAGAGCACTATTGTTCACCTTTCTGGGCAGTCGCGTCCGCGACGCGCGGACGCGGTTGAGTGGAGTAAGGCCGCCAGGGCGCGACCGCACTCCGAGCAGTACACGGCATCGCGCTCAGGCCGCGGCCCGCAGTAGGCGCAGACCACACTGCTGTCGCTCTCTGGAGAATCAGCCGCCCCCTTTTCTCTCATCGCGGCCACTGCGGTTTGCGTGTACGCCGACTTCAATTCCGCATAATCCTTGTCCGACAATTTGCCGGTTACATGATCGAATTCGATTTCGCGCAGCGCCTCGACCGCGGTTGTCACTCCTGCATCAGGAGCAACGGCGGCTGGACGGATCTGAATACCAAGCGATTCGCGAAACAACGGATACAGAACAAAACAGAGCGCGACTATGGCAAGCGTGGTTCCGACCAGCATTGCCGTCATGCGTCATCCCTCATCGCGTCGCGTAGCCGAGCGAGTTCCTCAGGCGTTGCGTGAACCGTGTCCTCCGCCAGCTGAATGGCGCTCGCCGGTCGGCTCCAGTGCTTGATCAGCGTGAAGACGACGAGCCCGCCAGTACCAAGAGCTGCAAATGGCGCAAGATAACCCACCCAGTTGAAGCCCTCCTTCGCCGGTGCCATGAGAACCCGCTCACCGTACGCATGCCTGAACGCGGCGAGTATTTCCTGTGGCCCGTACCCGCCGGCGACAAGCCCCATCACATCCACGTGCATCGACGGAGACACCGGGCAGGTGAAATCCGTGGTGCGACACGTGTAGACATCCAGCTCACACGTGCCGCACTGGCACTTGAGATGGTGCTCCAGGTCGTCGCGCTGCTTGTCCGTTAGTTGCGGCGCGGCACCTGGCTTCGCCGCAAGCTTCACCGGATGATACGCGTCGGGACTCATCGGTCCCCCCATCGTATTCGCCGAACCCTGCGCGGAAGCCACGCGAGTCGCGGCGAGACCGCCGATCATTGACAGTAGAAATTCTCGTCGTCCTATGCTCATACTCGCTCCAACTCTGGATCAGGACGAAGTGTCGTTACATAACCGCCCTGCTTCCGTCTCCGTTCCGCTTGCGGCCACATCACAACGAGACCGCCGATCGCCATGCACATGCCGCCAAGCCAGACCCAACGAACCAACGGATTGAAAGTGATACGGATCTCGCTTCGATCCTGGCCGACGACGCCGGCCAGTGTCACGTACACGTCCTGCCTGAAAGACCCCTTGATCCCGACTGCCGTCGCTGGCTGGAAAGTCGGCACACGGTTGTTAGGATCGGAACCGGAGAAATACTGACGCTTCTCGCTGGTGATGACGCCCATCGCCTTGCCGTCACGCTTTGTCTCCAGCGCAACGGCTGTGACCTCACGATTCAGCACGTCGAACCGCGATACACCCTGACTCGTGAACGCCCACGTGTGCCCGAACGGATCGACGAGCGTCTTGGTTTCACCAGCGTTGATCGTAACGTCATTTTCGGTCTTGAAGGCGAGGCCCGCAAATGCGCAGAAGACGATGACGACGCCGGCGTGAACTATGTAGCCGCCGTAGCGCCGACGGTTCCGCGCAACCAGCCGCACGAACGCCTTCGGCGCTGCTTCGCCGTACATCGAACGCCTGGCATTGATTCCCTTGTAGAACTCCTGGAGGATCGTTGCAGATACAAACGCGGCAAATGCGTAGGCGATGATCGCCGACATGCTTCTCATTCCCGCAGCAAACAGCAACGCTGGCGTAATCACCAGCGCAGCCGCCGGAATCGTGAATTGACGCTTGAGATTGGCAACCGACGCCCTGCGCCACGCAATGAGTGGACCGATTCCGGTAAGCAGCAACAGCAACAGACCGAGTGGCACATTCACCGCATTGAAGAAGGGCGGCCCGACGGTAATCTTGGTTCCCCGCACTGCCTCGGTGAGAATTGGGAACAATGTGCCCCACAACACCGAGAACGCGATGCCCACGAGTACCAGATTATTGTAAAGAAATGCGGCCTCTCTACTGACCATGCTCTCGAGCACAGCGTTTGCCTTGAGATCCTTCAGCCGGGTGGTGACCAGATAGACACTGACGATAATCCCGATGGCCAGAAAACCGGCGAACCAGTTACCTACCGGTGACTGCGCGAAGGAGTGCACGCTCGATATGACGCCGCTTCTCGTGATGAACGTGCCGAAAATCGACAACAGGAATGAGCAGATGACCAGCACCACATTCCACTTGCGCAGCATCCCGCGCTTTTCCTGTACCATCACCGAATGCAGGAACGCTGTTGTCGTCAACCACGGAAGAAGACTGGCGTTCTCAACCGGATCCCAGGCCCAGTAGCCGCCCCAGCCAAGTTCAACGTACGCCCACCACATGCCAAGTACGATTCCGGTGGTGTTGAAGAACCAGCTCACAAGCGCCCAGCGCCGTACTGCAACCAGCCATTCCGCGTCGAGCCTGCGAGTGATGAGCGCACCTATCGCGAACGCGAATGGAATGCTCGTCGCTACGTAACCGAGGTAGAGATTCGGTGGATGGATAGCCATCCCCGGATTCTGCAGCTGCGGATTCATCCCACGGCCGTCCACCGGTAGCCAGTCAAGTCGCTCGTACGGATTGGACCCGAAGCAGAGCGTTGCGAGAAAGAATATCGCGATGATCGAGAGCACGCCGATGACATACGGCATCAACTCGGGGTTTCGCTTTCTGCTCGTCAGAACGGCCACTGTGGAGAAGAAGGTGAGGATCAACACCCAGAAAAGCATGGATCCTGCCTGCCCACCCCAGAACGCGGTGAACAGATACGCCTTCGGCAAATTCGCGCTCGTGAACGACGCGACGTACTTGAACGAGAAATCGTGCGTGAAGATCGCGGTCCACAACCCGAGCGAAGCAAGCACGACCATCGCAAAGGTTGCGTATGTGCCTCGTTCGGCACTCGCTACCAGATCCTGGCGCTTGAGCGATCCGCCAGCGAATGCAACGGTCGCAGTCCAGACCGCCATGAGAAGAGCGACCCAGAGCGAAAGCTCACCGACGAGAATCATTTAGAAAGGATTCCCGCTTTCACGGGAATGATCCAGTAGAGATGTGAGTGGGGCGCGGTCATTGCCGCGCAATCATCACGTCTGGACGCGCGCTGGTCGATCCGGCGCGTTCTCATAGCGCGATGCGCATTTTGCGAGTAGCGTCGTAGCGTGAAAGACCTGGTCGTTACCGAGCCGCCCTTCAACTACGACATCGACACTGTCCGTGAACGTGTCGGGGGTGATTCCGCGATAGACCACACCGTACGTGCGTGTGCCATCGGTCATCTTGAACGCCGTCTCCAATCCACCAGGCTGCCTGACAATCGAACCAGTTACAACGCGCGCACCAACCTTCACACCCGTGTTGTAAAACGTGGGATCAGACGCCACCTTCGTTGAGAGCTCCGTGGGCGTCAGATAATACGTCGCCGTCTTGCTGGTGGAACTCGCCATCAAGTAGGTGGCAGCGCCAAGAATCAGCGCCCCGCCAGTCAGGAATTTCGCGGTTGCTTTCACAGTTCGTAAATATATCGCGTCGTGCAGGCGCCCACGGGCCGCCGCTCGACCGCCGCAAGTGTGGTCGGAGTGGTCGCCTGCCCCCTATTCCAGCCAGTTCGCGTCACAGAGACTTGAGGTACTGTACCAGGTCTGCCTTCTGCTGCGCAGTCAGGTTGAGTGACTTGGCCGAATTGTACCGGTCAACCACATCTGCAAGCGTCGCAGCGCTACCGTCGTGGAAGTACGGCGGGTGCTGCCAGACGCCCTTGAGCGGCGAGGTGCGCCACATCTTCGTGGCCGACCGGAGTGCGTACGTAGGGTCAGTTGGGATCTCGGATATCGCATGCAAACGGATGTTCGCATCCGTGAAAGTCGCACCAACATGGCACTGCGAGCACTTGCCCTGCCCCGTGAACACCAATTGACCACGCGCAGCTGCCGTCGCGTCGAACGACCCCGCTGGCGGCGCCGGTGCGCTAATGCTGAGCTGATACGCCTGCAAAGCCGGCAGCATGGATTCCACCAGATTCGGCGACGGATTCGTCACGTTGATCCCCAGGCGCGGCTCCGAGAAATTCCCCTGACCGTGCATCTGCGTGACCGCCACATAGCGGTTCCAGTACTCCAGGTTCTTGCCGTCACCGGTAAAGATCACACTGTTGATCCCGGCCAGACCGTATGCCGGTGGAATGACCGTCGGGTCGTTCTTGCCATCAAAGTTGTAACGCGCATCATATTTCCCAGCGCCCCAGGAGTTGTAAACCGCCTTCTGCGCCGGGGTAAGAGCCGGCGACAAGCCGATTATCGCCCCGGGATTGAGATCTCGGTTGGGCCAGCCATCCAGTCGGTGGCCGATGCCGGGTGCGAGCGCATTGTCCACTGTCGAGTGGCACACAGCACACGTGATTCCGACCCGGGTCAGAGAGTCGCGACCATTCACGGTGACAACCGTACCGCGAATCCCGACTACCGCGCCCAGCTTGATCAGCAGGACTGTCGTTGCCGGACTACGGAGATCGACCTGCCCGGCCTTAAGCGCCGCTATGACGTCCGCTGGCAAGGTGTCCATGTCCACCTTCAACCCGACGGAAAGCGCCGTCGTCGGGTCCACCGCCTGCTGAATGACACGCTCCATGTGCAGCGTGTCGGTCCAGAACTTCTCGTCGCCAAACGTGCTGAATCGAAAGATCTGCTGCCCACTAGCCACCAGTTGCGGCGAAGGTGGTGGACTCGTCGGACCGATACTCCCATCGCTACACGCCGCCAGCGCCGTGACTGCGCCACCGAGCACGAGGACAGAAGACCGCTTCAAGTATCTCGTAAAAGTCCTGGGCAACCACTTCCATACATTGGCAACTTTCCATGGCGACATGAGTGAGATCCCCTTCCGGTGGCGTTCGATGGAACCAGGCGCTTCCGGGCCTTGGCTACATTAAGCGAAGTAAATCATTGAATTAATGGACTTTAATATATTAGCACGCTTTCTCTTGTCCAGGGTAAAATTCTCCAACTATCGGAGACTTGCGTGGTACAGCCACTGTGGCGTAAACATTTTTTTGAGACGACCCGCGGAAAAGCGGTGCAGCTGATGCGCGCCAGTGGCCGGACGGTGGAAGAGTTGGCAAAGCTGCTCGGTCTTAGTGGGACCAGTGTCCGCGCCCACCTCGCACAACTCGAAAGCGACGGAATAGTCGAGCATGTCGCCCGTCGCGGCTCAGGCAAGCCAACCCAGGTTTACAGCCTCGTTCACGACGCGGAAGCGATCTTCCACAAGGCGTACGGACCGCTACTTGAACAGGTCCTCGCCCGGCTTGACGATAGGATGCCGCCAGATCAGCTCTCGGAGATCATGCGCCAAGCGGGCGCCGCGCTAGCCCAGGGCCGGAGCGTCCCGGTCGGCGACGAACGTGCCAGAACCCGCGCGGCCGCGGCAGACCTCGCCGAGTTGGGTGGCCTGGCCGACGTCGAGGAAAAAGACGACCACACTTTGACAATTCGCGGACTCGCCTGCCCCCTCGCAACGGTCACAACCGATCATACCGAGGGATGCGCGGCGGTGGCGGGCTTTCTGGAAGCTCTCATAGGCGCACCCGTCACAACGTGCTGCGATCGTGGTCCAGGTGGGCCCGAGTGCTGCTTCGATGTGGCTATCGGCGCTCAGCCCGACGCGTCATCCCAAAACAGGATCGACGGCCATTGAGAGCATACGCTGTTCTGCCAGGAACGACTCCTCTACTCCGACTCCGTCCGCCGTTGCTTGCGTCGTTCCGGAAAATGCGTGTCCAGAAATTCGATGAGCGCATGCTCCTCGACGGAGTGAGCTCCACTCGCGCGCGACATGGCTGCCACTTTGCCGCCCGCCCTGAGCGGAACATGTATTGTATCGCCCTTCTCCACATATCGCTCAATCACAACCGGATGCACGTACGCCTTTCGACAAATCGCCGGCGTGTTCCCGAGTTCCGCTGCTACGAACCGAATCGTTGTGGCAACATTCCGCACGGCGTCACGCTTTGATTTCGCGGGTCCGAGGTCGGCCAGTACAGTCGCGGCGCGGAGCGTCCCGCCCCACGTGCGGAAGTCCTTTGCACTGTACGGGAAGTCGGCTACATCCTGTAGATATTGATTCACCTGAGCGGATTCGATATTGTGCCAACGCCCGTCCACATCCTGGTATCGGAACAGCCGCGAACCCCGAATCTTCAGCAGCGCACTCACGAATCGAGCAAGGTCACGGCTCACAACCGTCTGTCGATGTCGAATCGAACGCTTGCCGACATAGTCGAAGATGATCATGTCGCTTCGTACGCTGACGTGTGATTTCTTGAGAGTCGTCAGACCAAACGTTCCGTTCTCCTTCGCGTATCGATCGTTGCCTATGCGAAAGAATCCGTCTGACAGGAATCTTACGACAGCGGCACAGACCTTTTCCCGCGGCATTCCCTTCTTTCTGAAATCTGAATGGACTCGGCGCCTTATTGCCGGGAGATCACGGCCCATCTGGCGCACCCGATAATACTTCCGACGCTGGCCACGCTTGACCGCGTTCGGGTGGTACCTGTACTGCTTGCGTCCCCGTGCATCAAAGCCCCACGCCTGAATCGCGGAGCGATCGCTCGTCGCGATGTGCACATCGGTCCACGCCGGCGGGATTGCAAGAGCATCTATCTGAGTTGCCCTGAGCTCGGTTACACGATTGCCCTTTGCAGTGAGGTACTTGTAGTGTTTTGGCTTGCCACCGGTTCGCGATAGCCATGTTTGACGCATATGACGCGACCCAAGCAAGAAAGCTGCCCGATAGATCCGCCGGGTCTGCCGCGCTTATATTCCGCGCATGCCTTCCTACGACTTTCTGACCTTCGAAGTGGCCGACCGGATCGCTACGATCACCGTCAACCGGCCCGACAAACTCAACGCTCTTAACAGTGGCACAATCGCGGAACTCGGCGCCGCCATCGACGACGCGCGGGTGCGACAGGATGTCGGCGGCGTCATTCTGACAGGCGCTGGCCGTGCTTTTATTGCTGGCGCGGATATCGCGGAACTGCTGACGCAGACACCGTTCATCGCCAAGGGTCGCGCGCGCGCCGGGCAGGAAATATTTCGGCGATTCGAGATGTGTCCCAAGCCTGTGATCGCGGCGATAAATGGATTTGCGCTAGGTGGTGGCTGCGAACTCGCCATGGCGTGTCACATCCGCATAGCGTCGGAACACGCGAAGTTTGGACAGCCAGAGGTGAAACTTGGAATTCTCCCTGGATACGGTGGGACCCAGCGCCTGCCCAGACTGGTTGGCAAGGGCCGAGCACTGCAGATGCTGATGACCGGTGAAATGATCGACGCCGAGGAGGCGCTACGCATCGGACTCGTCAATCGAGTCGTGCATGCTGCGGAACTGCTCGGCGCCGCGCAGCTCATGCTCAGACAAATCATGCAGAACGCTCCGCTCGCCGTTGCTCTGTGCATCGAGGCGGTAGATCGAGGGCTGGGCATGACGCTCGAAGAGGGACTGACGCTTGAGGCAAATCACTTCGGACTCCTCGCTGCCACCGACGACATGCAACAGGGAATGTCGGCCTTCCTCGAAAAGCGCGCGCCGAGCTTCAGCGGTCGCTGATTCCAGCG
>JBDTAW010000236.1:0-9007 GCA_039924445.1 Gemmatimonadaceae bacterium | reverse complement strand
GAAAAACCGCGGCGGCCACCAAGGCCGCCGCGGTTTTTCGGGCGTGAATCGCACGAAAGCGCTAACTGTTGCGCTTACGCCTGCGGACCAAAGGCACCAGCCCGATGAGCCCGGTACCGAGCAGCGCGAGCGAACTCGGTTCCGGAGTCGTGACTGCGGCTGCGCCAAAGACACCGGCCTGATCGTTGGTATAGAAAACCTGGTTGGTCACTCCAGCAATGGCCGAGCTGTTCAACACATTGTTGCCATTGTTTGCGTAAACTGAGGATACACCGGTGAACAGGGCTGACCCGAACGGCCCTTGCGTGTCGAATCCCGCGGTATTGATCGTCCCAAGCCCATTGTAGTTCGAGTCGAAGCTCAACCCGAACTGATTCAGGAAGACATTCGAATACGCGGCTTCCGCCGACGAGCCGCCGGTACCCGTCCCGCCGATGTAGAACACGTTTCCACCACCGCGGACATAATCGGCCAACCCGTTGGCATTGAACGTCGGATTACCCTCGACAAACACAGCGCCGTAGCCCCCGAATGAGGCCGCAGACGCATCGGTCGTCACCGTGTAGCCCAGCCCCTGCAGATAGCTAGTGAATCCTGCGTTGGCGAGGAAGCTGTTCGTCGAGTTGATAAGGATGGTGCTGCCGCTGCCAAGCCCGAACCACTGCGTCGCATTCGTTACAAACTGCTTCTCATTTGTGTTGAAAGTCCCGGCGCCGGTGAACCACTCATCGTGCGACACCACCACCTTGCTTTGTGCACTCGCTGTGCCGGCCACGCACACTGCCGCTGCCGCAAATAATCCGGTGCTAATCAGGCTCCGTAACCGCATTTCACGCCCTCCCAAGGGGTCCAGGTTCTTGCGCCGCAGCTCGTGACACACGGCAGATAGCTCTTGCCGCGCAATTCACGTACCCGCTAAAGTACAATTCTGGATTTTGCATAACCCATTGCACACGAGCGATTTAGTCGATAGGCCGACGCTTCGTAAATGGATGTTCCGGGGTGTATTGTGGCAGGGACGCCACAACTTCGCTGGATTGTTGCAACGACGACTCCGAGTGAGGCCGCTGGTATCATCCGCAGTCGATCAATCCGTGATCCAGTGAGGGCGCGGAGCCGACTGGATCGGCGCGCCCAATCCTATTCTGCGCTGGTCCCGGCCTGAACAAAGTAGAAATGGTAGTGACTTTGGCAGCCCGGGTTGAAGGCCGCCCCGCAGTTGGGGCAGGCATTCCCGGACGCGAGATAGGCCGCAATCGAAAGTTCGGAGCCGCACACGCCACACAGCACGGCCAGCGAGTCGAACGCTTCGCGTGGCCACGGAACCAGGTCGTGATCGGCGAGCACGTCATGGCAGTCCATGCACGCGTAGTAGTCGCCGCAACACCGCATCTTGATCGCGATCACATCCAGCTCGCTCCGATAATGCGAGCAACGTGTTTGCGGGTCGAGGTTGAGACCCAGAACCCGCGGCCGCGCTGATGCGTCGCGGCCGTCAATCTTTGTCGCCATCCTTCCTGTTGCCTACTTCGCCGAGTCGGCCGGAGGGGCCTGACCGAGCCCGATCAGTTCCCCGCTCGCGAGTACGTGTCGCTTCATCGACGCAATGAGATCGGCGTAGCTGTTCTGACTGCCTCCCGGAATCGTCGTATCCAGCGCAAGCACCTGCATGTGATAGCGATGCTTTGGTCCTGGTGGCGTGCGCGGCCCCATATACGCATGCGCCGGCCCGCGGATATTCGGCCCGTTCACGGCACCTTCCGGCGGCGCTGTCATCCCTGCGTCAAGATGCGTAATGCTGGCGGGAATGTTCACCATCGTCCAGTGAAGGATCGGTACCCCTTTCGAGAGCGCGTCGCCGTCCTCCATGATGACCACATAAGACTTGGTCCCGGCAGGCCCGGCGGTCCACGCAAGGCCGGGAAAGATATTTGCGCGCCACGACGTGTTCTCGAATGGAATGTCTCCGAGCATTGAGAAGGCTGGGGATGTTACAACGAGCTTCTCCGACGATCTAGCGGGAAGATTTACCAGCGCGAGCTGCAGCGCGCCGGCCTCCATCGCCGGCGGAGCCTGCTGTGCGGATGCTACGGCGGCTGATAATCCGAGCAGGGCAAAAACAGTGGCGCCAGCAATGCGTAACTTCATGAGTCAACTCCACGAGTGTGAGAGAATGTCGTTGGTGAGTGCGGCTCTACGTGAATATGTCGAAATGGCGTAATCCGTGCCCAGTCTGCGCTCAGTTCCCCACCCCACAGGCAGGAATGATGCACCCCCGGTCAAGTTGGATTACCGTTGCAGCCGACGATGGCACCGAGATGAACGCGTATGTGACTTACCCACAGGGCGACGGACAGCACCCGGGGATTCTGGTGCTTCAGGAAGCGATGGGTGTCAATTCGCAGTTGCGCGGAGTGGCGGATCGCTTCGCCGCACTCGGCTTCGTGGCAATCGCCCCGGATCTTTTCCATAGAGTGAGTCCTGGGTACAACGCTTCGACGTTGGAGTGGGACATTGTCAGGCCTTTCATCAGCGCACTGACAATAGATGGCATGGTCTCTGACGTTCGCGCAGCGCACGCGTGGATGGTATCGCAGACGAACGTAGACGCTCAGAAAACGGCGGCAATCGGTTTCTGCATGGGAGGGCGTGCGACGTATCTCGCGAACAGCGTGCTGCCACTCTCCGCCGCAATATCGTACTACGGCGGCAGCATAGCGCCCAACCTGCTCGACCGCGCATCGTCACTGCGCGGACCGCATCTCTTTTTCTGGGGTGGCAAGGATACGAGCATCGCGCCGGAACAACACCGCGCAGTCGCAGATGCGCTACGCCAAGCTGGTAAATCGTTTGTTGACGTGGAATTTTCCGAATGCAATCACGGGTTCTTCAACGAACAATGGGTAGAGCGGTACAATGCAGACGCGGCGCGGCAGTCATGGGCGATTGGCGTGACGTTTCTGCAGGATGCGTTCGGCGTTTCGCTTCGCACGTAACTCAGGGCTCAGTGAGTCAGCGCATCGCGGGGAACCCAGGAATTCTTCCAAGATTGTACGTGAGCCCCGCATAAATAGCATTACCCGTCATGTTGCGAACATTGAGAATCGCACCGGCATCGAGCACGAGCGATGGTTGCACCTGATAGGTCGGTCCGAAGAGAACACCGACCGACGTCTCCGTGCCCGCGGAGCCACTCGTAGCCGGCATGCTGAATACCTCGGCGACGCCACCGATCGCACCATCGATCGGCGCACCGAACGAAGCGGTCAACAGCGTTGCGTTGATTGGCGCGACGGTGCCGTTGCCAGAGCGCCGAGTGTATCCAGCATTGAGATCAAGCTCACCCGCGCCGATCGGGCGACTGGATATCAGCAGAAGCGATGCATCCGTGGTTTTTGTGGTCACGTTCGTCGAGCCAGTCGGCAATTTGACAGCCGCCTGAACCGAAAAGTCGTGAAGTATCGGCGCGTTATCGACCACGCGCTGCTTGAGCGCGAACGCCAGATCGCTTACACCCGAAACAGTCGCGCCAGGGACTGACACGCGGGAGTAACCACCCTGGATTTCCAGTTGGAGCCGCGGGACAAGGCCGATCTTGACGACAACCGGGGCTGCAAATTGCTTGATGTTGCTCGGTTGTGCGTCCTGCCCTCCAGCTTCGATTTCGACATAGCCGGGAGCGATCGTGTAGGCATGAGTCGCGACGGTTGGTCGTTCAGGGAGTACGGCGCGGGGATTGATGGAATCCGCCTTGGCCACGGCGGAGTCTGGGGCCTGGGCGCGGGTGATAGAGGGGACCACAGCCAGCGCAGCGTTGCCAAGTGCGATCGCGAGGGCTGAGCGTCGCGTGATTTTCAGTATCCGGAACATTCCTGAATCTACCGCCGCCGGGCCACGAACTTCCGCGAGCGGATAGGAACAACGAGTCGCGGACACGGCGAATTGACGAGAAAAAGAGGGCACGCACGGTATTCGAACCGTACGGTGCCCTCTCATATCGGGATGACAGGATTTGAACCTGCGACCCCCTGAACCCCATTCAGGTGCGCTACCGGGCTGCGCCACATCCCGTTTTCGGCTAAAATTCCGCCGTCTAACGAAGCCGAAAGTTACCGCTCGGCCCCTGCGAACACAACAGCGGCGTAAGTCGTTGACCTGGCTTCTGTTAGCATGCTCTTCCGGCCCTGCATCGGCCTATCGTCCAGCTTCTCCGGTTTTAAGCCGATCCTACTGATAAATGCGATTTTTGTGGTCATTTCTTGGTGCGACTGCACTCATATTCGGCGCTCTCCTCGCCGCAATCACAGTCATAAATCCCCTCCGTGAGTTCTCAGGGACTCGCTTCCCTGCGCGGCAGCTTAACACCCGCCAGATGAAGGGCGATCTGTTCGACTCGGTCTCGGCCCAACAGGGTCCCACCGGCGTCATTATCGGATCCAGCCGCTCCATGAACTTGCCACCCGGTGATTTCTCGAGCATCACCGGTGAGCGGTTCTTCAACTTTGGGGTCTTCAACGCCGCGATAGACGACGATCTTGCCGTCGCACGCTACATCCTTGCAACCAGGCACGACATTCGTGACTTCGTCGTCGGTATCGACCCGCAGTCGTTCGATCCGAACATGAATCCGCCGATAGAGCTGGCCCACAATGTCCGACTCTCTACCGCGCGCAGTGGCAATCTCGGAAGCCGGTGGCTCAACGCAGTTGTAAACGGCGAGGCGTACAGGGACGCGCTCACAGTTTCGTACCTGGTAGACGTATTCAAGTCTGCACAAAGCTACGCAAACCCACCGGAACCGGTTTACTCGTTCGACTCGGTCGCGGTGCTGCAATATCCAAAGGCGGACGGCGAACGCAAAGCGGGTACGTACTCGTTCAAAGACCACTTCGCCAACTGCGCCGCGACTCAGTCAACAGAATTTCGCAACTACGACAGCCTGGGCGTCGGCAAGCGGGCGATGCTCGACTCGTTGATTTCTGAAGCGACTGCGCGTGGCATACACGTGGTGCTCTGGACTCCGCCATTCAATCCTGCACTAACCGCAATTCTCGAGAAAGACAGCGCGGCGTACACCAATTATCAGCGCTCCCTCGCGTACACGCAATCGCTTGCCAGACCGCCTATGGTGACTACGGTCGCGAATAGCATCACCTCGACGCTCCCCAACCCTGATGGCTGGTACGACTGCATGCACTTCGACTGGTCCAATGCCCCGACAGTCGCACACGCACTGGCCGAAGCGGTCCGCGACTCGCACGCGCAATCCGCGGCGAAGACGCCATGATATTCAATTCCAACATCTTTCTCTTCGCGTTCCTGCCGATAGTCTTCACACTGTTCTGGATCGCCCGCGGGAAGCAGCAACGCTACGTCCTGCTCGCGGTTGCTGGCTACATATTCTACGGTTACTGGGATTGGCGGTTCTGCATCCTGCTCGCGTTTTCAAGCACCGTGAGTTTCATAAGCGGCTTGAAGATCGACGCCGCAAATACCGAACGCGGCAAGCGCGCGTGGGTAATCGGAGCTGTTTCTCTCGACCTCGCACTGCTTGGATTCTTCAAGTATTACAATTTCGTCGCCGCCAACCTTGGGATTGCGCTCGACTGGTTGAACGTTCGCGCTCAACCGCCGGTCCTCCACATCATCCTCCCGATCGGCATCAGTTTCTACACGTTCCACACGATCTCCTACGTCGTGGATGTGTCGAAAGGCAAGGTCAAGGCGACTCGCAACATCGCCGAGTATTTCACATACGTCAGTCTATTCTCCCAACTGATCGCGGGACCGATCGTGCGTTACCGCCAGATCGAAGCAGATCTGGAAACGATAGACGGGCCTCCGCGGAGTGACTGGATTGCCATCGGTATCGGATTCTTTGTCGTCGGCCTGATAAAAAAGGTGATAATCGCCGATCACATTGGTGCGGGAATCGATCCAATACTTGCAGCGTACGCAAACGGCTCGATTGCAGCGATGTCGTTCGCTCAGGCGTGGACCGCCGCCATTGGTTACACGTGCCAACTGTACTTCGACTTCAGCGGATACTCCGACATGGCTGTCGGACTTGGCTATCTATTCTCGCTCAGAATCCCGCAAAACTTCGACGCTCCCTATCGATCGCTCGGGATCCAGGACTTCTGGCGCCGGTGGCACATCAGCCTCTCCACATGGCTGCGTGATTATCTCTACATCGGACTGGGCGGCAATCGAAAGGGCAAGCGCCGCATGTACGTCAACGTCATGATCGTCATGTTGCTCGGCGGTCTCTGGCACGGTGCGGGCTGGACGTTTTTGATATGGGGCGGCTACCACGGCATCCTGCTGATCATCGATAGACTGGCGAATCCGTACTTCAAACGACTGCCACCGATCCTCTATCGTGCACAGACGTTTTTCCTTGTCATCATCGGATGGGTGTTCTTCCGCGCTACATCGTTCCGGATGGCAACTGGCTGGCTCCGCAGCATGATCGCTGCCGGACCTCAGGCCGACACCACCATGCCACCGGCGCCGATGCTGCTGGTCTGGATCAGCATCGCACTGGCTGCAGTGATGTTTCTTCCGGAAACGTGGAATTTCAGATTCGGAAGAACACGCCGATGGGCTGCGGTCTATGCTCTTGGCTTCGTCGTCGCCTATCTGTTCATGAACGGAACCAACTCGCCGTTCCTGTATTACCAGTTCTAGAGGCGGTGATCAGCCGCCAAGCACTTCTGCCAGCGGGCCAACCTTGCCAACGTAGAACGGCCCGAACTCACCGTACTCCGCGCTCGCAACGTCGAATCGCATTTCGGAAACGATCTTCTTGAAATCAAGCGGATCCCCGGCGAACAGCGTCACTCCCCACTCCCACGCGTCAAATCCGATTGCTCCGCATATCACCTGCTGCACCCGGCCAGCGTAGCGCCGCCCGCTGAGCCCGTGCTCGTGCATGAGTCTGCTGCGCTCGGCGATCGGCAGAGAATACCAGTTCTGCCCGACAGCACGGCGTTTGGACATTGGATAGAACGACACGTACGGCATCGCGTCGGGACGCCGCGGATATAACCTGCGCTTCACGTAAGGATTATCTACTTCCGACGCGGTTTTTGCCTTTACAGCAGCAACATGCTCTGCGTCACCTGGCGCACCGCCGCGTGCAACCGCTTCTTCAGCGAGTTTCGCGGTCATGTGATAAAGGCCGGCTTCCGTCACACTCAGGAATGAATATGTGGGTTCGAGGCGGCGCATCCACGGTTGAGAAGCAAGTTCGCGCTGCACTTCGCCGATCGCATCCAGCGTCGGTCGAAAATGCATGAACATCACGTCGGAGGTCGAGCCAATCAGCGTTACCGCTTCACTCCACCCTTCAGTGCCTTCGCGCTTGCCGAACACTTCGGACTCGGCATTGCCGGCGGGCATGTTGCGTTCACGATCAATTCGAAATATCTGATGCAGAGCGTACCACCCTTCCAGTGTTTCCGGTGGCATCTCGGCTGTCTGGTCTTTCATCTACTACCTCCAGACAGAAAGCTATCGACTTGCGGCGGCGATTTGCACGGCTGTCGCGCGGCTCCGCCTCAAATTCCACTCGTACCACTGTGGAGTCCGCGTTTTGCTCGAGTGCACCGCGAAGCGTTTTGCCAGCGCGAGGCTCAATTGCTGTTGTTCAGCCGGACCAAGGCGGGGCAACGCTTCAACGAGGGTCGGATACGCATCGAGTGACAAGCCGCGGGCAAGGTATTCAACGTCCAGCTTGCCGGTCTGCGCATACCTGTCGACGTTCGCCCGAGCGACCCATGCATCCGCATTCCAGAACATCAGTACAACAAGCGTGCTGAGCGACACGGCCATCACGCCGCGCGCAAGCGCACGAACGTCGAAGTTACGCAACACATGCCAGCCGACGATTGCGATGACGCCGAGCGTCAACACCATGTACGCCTGGGCGTAAACTCGCGCGGTCGTATAGCCATAGGCGCCTTCGTAGAGTGACATCCGATTTAAAGCGGAAAATAGAATGCACACAACTGCGCCGAGAAGTGCCAGCGAGGGCCACATAAGCGCAGAGTGCGCACGGGGCTCCTCCGTAATCGAAAGTTGCTGGCGGGCGGCGACGATCAGCAATACAACACCGGTAGCAGCAACGGTAAGCTCGCCGAAACCACGACGCGCGTATTCGGCAAACGTGATTCCGGATCCCGCATTGGCCGGATGAGTTGCGAACAGATAGCTGACCTGCAGCAGCACAAACAGCCACGACGTTGCCGCTGTGGCAAACAGAACGATGCGACGCTCGGTCAGCCCGATCCGCGCTCCGGGAGACACGGAAGCCTTGAGGGGAACGCTGCGGGTGGAACCTCTTCGCGATGCCAGATATGCGCCCACGACGAAGAGCGAGAGCATCACGCCGAATATTATCCGAGGCAGCGCGTCCAGCATGCCAAGCGCGTCGAAGATCGCGTCGCGTCCGCGTGCCAGGAGTGGATCCGCACTTGCAAACAGGAGTGCGAGGACGACAACCACGGGCGTGGCCAGCAGGGCACCTCGAAGCACCGGTTTCTCGCGCGCGGAGCCAGCCGCGTCGACGACCGCAACGGCCGCTGCGACGGCACCGGCAACGGTGCGGGCGAGCCCAACGAACGGTGCCGTGATTATGGAGACGGCGCCATAATCGCGAGCCGGAGTCTGATCAGGCGCGACAATCAGCGCCAGTGCCAGCAACGATGCGACCAGGAGCGGGACGAAGGGGGTCAGAATATCCGCCGTGGTGACACTGGCTCCAGCGGCGAGCACGGCAGCGAAGCCGAGTGGCAGGGCGAGCGCCTTTAGCGTGTCCGAATCTGGTCGCCTGTAGATAAGCAGGCCGGTGATGGTGACCCAGGTCCAGATGGTCCAGTTGATTCCCGGCACTGCGTCGAACAGCACCAATGCACCGAGAGTACCGGACAAGATGCCCAGGGTTACAAGAAGACTGAGTCGCATGTTTCAGAGAAGTGAAGGGTCGCCATCGATCCACCTGCGT
>JBDTAW010000235.1:0-3426 GCA_039924445.1 Gemmatimonadaceae bacterium | reverse complement strand
GTCATCGCGGTCGCACGGAGAACTTGTACATCGATCTCGAATGGTATTCCGATCCGGGGTGCAGTATCGTGGATGGGAATGCGGCGTGATTCGGAGAGTCGGGGAAGTGCTGCGTCTCCAGAACGAGTCCGCTGCGCTGGTTGTATGCGATGCCGTTTTTGCCTTTGAGCGTGCCGTCCAGGAAATTCCCGGTGTAGAACTGCACGCCGGGCTCGCTCGTGTACACCTGCATTACGCGCCCACTGGTTGGCTCATAAACTGTCACTGCGAGCGCGAGGTGCGGCTCTGGTCCCGTGTCGCCAGCACCGACACTGTCCTTCCGAAGCACCATGTTCTGGTCGTACCCCTTCGCGAAACGCAGCTGCTCATAATCTGCGTTGATCCGCGCGCCGATCGCAGTCGGCTGCCGGAAGTCGAATGGCGTTCCAGTGACGCTGCGAATTTCGCCAGTCGGAATGAATGTCGAATCGATCGGCGTAAAGCTGTCTGCATCGATCGTCAACACATGGCCGAGCACACTGGACCGTCCACCGTCTGCAAGATTGAAGTAGCTGTGTTGCGTGAGATTGACCGGCGTGTCCTTGTCTGTGGTCGCCTTGTAATCGAAAACGACTTCGTTGCTGTCGGTAAGTGTGTACGTCACAGTAACCTTCAGGTTACCAGGGAAGCCCTCCTCGCCGTCGGGACTCGTGCGTGTGAATATGAGGCCAACGCTATCAGGATTCTGGAACGACGTTGTGTTCCACATAACCTTGTTGAAACCGATATTTCCACCGTGCAGACTGTTCGGTCCGTTGTTCTTCGCGAGCGTGTAGTTCTCGCCGTCGAGTGTGAATCGGCCGTGAGCAATGCGATTACCGTAACGTCCGATCAGGGCGCCGAAATAAGGTGATACTGTCGTGTAAGGTTGCAGCGAATCGAAACCGAGCACGATGTCGCCGAGTTGACGCCTGCGATCCGGAACTCGCAGCGAGGTGATTATGGCGCCATAGTTGATGGCGCGAAGTTCGATGCCGTTTGCGTTCGTAAGTGTGTATACGGTGACAGTTTTCCCGTCAGCGGTAGTTCCAAATGGTGATTCGGTTACCGATCCCGACTTCATGTGTTCGGTCTTGTTGGCAGAGGTCTTCCCCGTGCAGGCTGTTCCGATGGCCAGTATAATGAGAGCGGCCCAGGTTCTGGGATTCAGGAAATGATTCAAGTGGCTGTTGTCCGTCGAACGAGTGGGGAGCAAGTTTCCGGAGCACTTCGAGTCACGATAAAGTACTGAAAAAGCGTCCGCCACACTCATAATAAGGGTCCTCGGCTGATGAGTAAGGCCATTTTTACACACCGTATACATGCCGTCCGCAGGGCGATGCAGCGTCACGGATTGCTGTTCGCAGGCATCTCGGCGGTCGCGTTCGGCGCAACAGCGACGCCCCTGACTGCACAGACTCTCGGGGCTACTCAGCTGGCGACGATACCGCTACCCGAGAACCCGAGACCCGATTTCGAAAGGGCAGAATGGCTGAATCTGAACGGGCGATGGCACTTTCGGTTCGACCAGGCGAACGAGGGCGAGACCGCCGGCTGGTACGGCAAACCGCTGGTGTGGACTCACTCCATCCTCGTCCCATTCTCCTGGGGCGCACCGCTGTCTGGTGTCCCGGATAGTGCGGACTTCGGCTGGTATGAGCGAACGATCAGCGTGCCCGACGGCTGGCGCGGGAAGCGGGTCTTCCTGGTTGTAGGCGCAGCCGACTGGAGGACTTCAGCGTGGCTCGACGGCAGGAAACTTGGTGATCACCAGGGCGGGTACACTCCGTTCTCGATGGAACTCACCCCGATCGTGAAGTTCGGCACCCGGCAGCGACTGACAATGCGTGTGGACGACAGTCCGCATGCATTCAAACTCGAGGGCAAGCAAGGGTACGGCAAAGCGCGCGGAATGTGGCAAACAGTGTATCTCGAAGCGCGCGGCGGCGATCCGTTGCAATACGTTCACTTCACGCCGGACATCCACAAGGGACGCGTCGTTGTGGACGTGCAGTTGCTGGACCCGGCGCCGCAGGAGATGGAACTGCGCATTGGTTTCAGAAACACCGACACGATGTCAACGGGTGGAGCGAAGCTGCCGCCAGCTGTCATGCAGCACATCGCACGCGGCGCGAGTGCACTGCGCTTCGAGATTGCGATTCCTGATGCGCGACTCTGGTCGCCGGACGATCCATTTCTGTATCATGTCGCTGTAACAGCGGAAGGAAAAGGAATCGCAAAGGATAGTGTCGATACGTATTTCGGGATGCGTGAAATTTCGGTGGTCGATCTCCCCGGCACTACAATTCCGTACGTCGCGATCAACGGCAAACCCGTTTACCTGCAGCTTGCGCTCGATCAGGCATATCATCCAGAAGGGTTCTACACATTTCCAACTGATTCGATGTTGCGCAACGAGATTGTCCACGCGCGCCAGCTCGGTCTTACTGGATTGCGAGAGCACATCAAGATCGAAGCCCCACGCAAACTGTACTGGGCCGACAAGCTCGGAATCCTGATAATGGCCGACGTGCCGAATTGGTGGGGTCCGCCCGATTCGGCTGCATTTCAGGAGCATGACTACGCATTGAGCGAGATGATTCAGCGGGACTACAATCATCCGTCGATATTCTCGTGGATCATGTACAATGAGACGTGGGGGCTTACCAGCAAGGTCGACAACAAGGACGCGTATCTTCCGTCCACACAACGACGTGTGATTCAGAGCGTACAACTCGCGAAGCGACTTGATTCAACGCGACTGGTGGAGGACAATTCACCATGTTGTGGCTGGGGACACACCGTCACCGACATCAACTCGTGGCATGAATACATGGCTGGCTGGGAGTGGCAGGATCATCTGAACATGGTGAGTGACAGCACGTTCCCGGGCTCGCCGTGGAACTTCGAGCATGGCTACGTGCAGGGTCATCAGCCGATGATGAATTCCGAATTTGGGGACGTGTGGGGTTACAACGGCTCAACCGGTGACGTTGACTGGAGTTGGGATTATCACCTTGCGGTAAATGCCTTTCGCACACATCCCAAGCTTGCTGGCTGGCTCTATACCGAGCTGGACGACGTGATCAACGAGTGGAACGGCTATCTGCGCGCCGATCGGACGACCAAGGAGACAGGGCTTGGCGATCTGGTATCGGGAATGACGATTCGCGATCTCAATTCTCCGATGTATATCGCTGTCGGATCATCGACCGTGATGGCGACGTCTGCGCAGGCCGGACAGACGGTGCAGGTTCCGTTATATGCGTCGTTCATGACTGGCAGTCACGCGTATGGCGATTCGTTGACGCTTCAGTTTGAATTGTACGGCTGGAATTCGATTGGTGAGCGAGAAGTCTACTCGACGTCGACGCGACGCGTCGTGTATCGTCCGTGGATGTCGGAAGC
>JBDTAW010000234.1:0-4498 GCA_039924445.1 Gemmatimonadaceae bacterium | reverse complement strand
GGATGCAGTGAATCTGGGATGGAAATTGGCGCAGGTAGTCAACCGGACATCGCCGGAAAGTCTGCTGGATACGTATCACGCCGAGCGCCATCCTGTTGCTGCGCGTGCGCTGCGCAACACGATGGCGGCAGTCGCCCTTCGTCGGCAAGATGAGCGTACGAATGCGCTGCGCGAAGCAATGGCAGAGCTACTCGGGATGGATGAACCGCGCAAACGATTCGCCGCGATGTTGTCCGGGCTGGACATTCACTACGAAATGGGCGATGGGCATCCGTTACTTGGCCGCCGTATGCCGGACCTGGATCTCGTCACCGCGAACGCACCGCTTCGTGTTTACACACTGCTGCGTGATGCGCGGCCGGTACTGCTCAATCTTGGTGAAGCGGGTAGCGTTGATATCGGTTCATGGGTGGATCGCGTTCAGTTGGTTGACGCACAATACGCGGGAAAGTGGGAGCTGCCGGTACTTGGGGCGATCGGTGCGCCGAGCGCCGTGTTGATTCGGCCAGATGGATACGTCGCTTGGGTCGGGGATCAAACGCAAGCGCAACTTGTGGACGCGCTGGCGAAATGGTTCGGACCGCTTGCCACGGTGAAGCGGGGGAGTGCGTAACGCCGAGGTATGCTACAACAGGCTCGCATGACACGACCGACGTCGCGTCGAGCTCTGCGCATCAAGTAACCGGTTCCACGAGGAACTGTTCGATCTTTCCATCGGGCACCGTGAACGTCGACAGATTCACTCGCTTCCCTGTCGCAAAATTCCACCGCAAAGCCGCGGTAGGTCATTCCGCCGCGATCGAACTTCGACGTTTCCTTGATGCTGGCGATAGCGCCGAACGGTGCGAGGCTTGTGCGGTAGTCGGCGATCGCAGTCGCGTCAAAATAGAAATTGCAGTTCGCGGTGAACAGCGACCGATTGATCTGTCCGTGTTGCAATCCCGCGAGCACATCGCGGGCCCAGCCTTGAGCGGCAACATCAGTGGCCGGCGCTATTCCCGGTAACACGAGGTTGATTATCGCATTTCCTATGATCCCCGCGGCAGGGCTGGCCTCCTGATTGGTCAGCACTGCGACAGCGATGCTATCATCGGGAAAGACGTAGTTGGCCGCGACGAAGCCGCCGACTTCGCCGCTGTGGGATACAATTCGGTGGCCATTGACAGTTCCGGTACTGAATCCGAGTCCGTAGTTGCTCATCTTGCCATCCTTGAGCGTGGTCGGCGCCTCCATTTCTGCGTACGACGCGGGTGCGAGGAGCGACTGGTCGATGACGGAGATGTCCCACTTGAGCAGATCACTTACGGGCATCGCCATCTCGCCATCAGCGAAATACCAACCCGGCGCTTCGTATAGCGCGGGCCGGAGCGGTCCCAGCGCGTGACGGAAGTAGCCGGTGGGTTCGAGCAGATCGTGTTGCGTATCGAGGTCGATCGTGTGATCCAGTGCGAGCGGCTTGAGCACTCGAGATTCGAGGAATTGCCAGAACGGTACACCGCTCACCTTCTGGACGATGAGTCCCACGATATTGAAGTTCGTGTTGCTGTACTGGTACTGCGTCCCGGGGTCGAAGTCGAGCGGCTTGGTTGCCCACTCATGCACGACTTTCTCTGCCGACGTCGGCTTGGTCCATTCCGGAATTGTGTAGTCCTGCGGCGCGTAATCTTCATAGCCCGATGTATGCGACATGAGATTGCGAAGCGTGACTTCGTTTGCGCGCGTCAGTTCGGGGAACCAGGTTGAAACCGGATCGTCGATTGAGAGTTTCCCGTCCTGCTGCAGCAGCATCACCGCGGCGACGGTGAACTGCTTGCTGATCGATCCGATCGCGTAGTGCATTGCAGGCTTCGCGGCGATCGGCGGAGTCAATCGCGAGTGACCGAACGCCGCGATATAGACGATTCGTCCATTTCGCACGATGCCGACAGACGCGCTTGGGACCTGCGTGGTGCGTATCACGTCGTTGACGGCGGCGGCAACTTTGGACGAGAGGTCAGACGGAAGGGAATCCACGCCTTGCGCGCGTGCGGCCACCGGATGGAGGCTACCGGCGAGCAGGAAGGTGGCGAACGCGATAATCGCGGCGGAACGACGTCGACGCATGGGTCGGCTCCATAGAGGGAACACTGAAGTCGCATCGGCGAATATACCTCCGCACCGGCTGGCCGCCACGACCTTGTCGCGCCTGCGTCCGTTGGCAGCGAACGACTTGCTGGCCCCCGGGTATGGCAATCCATATATTCTACCAACTTCCAGCCCCAACCAGCAGGCGCCTTGGCGGATCTTCGATCACGCGTTGAACAGTCTTTGTCCGGCACCTATACGCTCGAGCGCGAGCTTGGCGGTGGCGGAATGTCGCGCGTGTTCTTGGCCAGCGAAGATCGACTCGGGCGGCGGGTCGTCGTCAAGGTGCTATCGACTGAACTGGCGGCGGCGATGTCGGTGCCGAGGTTCGAGCGCGAAATCCGGGTGGCTGCGTCGTTGCAGCAAGCCAACATCGTACCGGTGCTCGCAGCCGGTGACGTTGACGGCATCCCCTACTACACAATGCCGTATGTGGAAGGCGAGAGCCTCCGCGCGCGGCTGGGGCGCGGACCGCTCGCCATTTCGGAAGTGCTGAGCATCCTGCGTGACGTTGCACGCGCACTGGCCTACGCGCATGAACGCGGCGTGGTGCATCGCGACATCAAGCCTGACAACGTGCTCCTGTCAGGGCACACCGCCGTCGTCACGGACTTCGGTATTGCTAAGGCGATCGCGGCCGCCGCCGAAGGTCCCGCCGGAGCAACACTGACGCAACTGGGCACGGCCGTCGGAACGCCGGCCTACATGGCACCAGAACAGGCGGCTGGCGACCCTGCGACTGACCACCACGCCGACATCTACGCCTTTGGGTGCATGGCGTACGAGCTGCTCGCGAGCCGATCGGTTTTTCCCGACCTGGCGCCGCACAAGCTGCTGGTCGCGCACATGACGGAGAATCCAAAGCCGGTCATCGAGCTGCGTCCGGATTGCCCGCCCGCGCTCGCGACGCTGGTGATGCAGTGCCTCGAGAAGTATCCCGCTTCGCGACCGGCAAGTGCCAACGAACTGCTGGAGCGCCTCGATGTCACCACATCGGGCGCCGGTGGCGCCATGCCAGCGATTCTGATCGGCGGTCGGTCGCTGCTCTGGCGCGCGCTCGCGATCTACGTCGCCGCGTTCGTCGGCGTCGCTATCGTGGCGCGAGCGGCGATCATTGCGATCGGCTTGCCGGATTGGGTCTTTACCGGTGCACTCGTCGTCATGGCGCTGGGCTTGCCCGTAGTACTGTTCACTGCGTACACGCAGTACATCGCGCACAGAGCTGCAACGACGACGCCGGCGTACACAACCGGGGGCACGCGATCGCTCGCCGGACAGGGAACCATGGCGACCATAGCCATCAAGGCGAGTCCGCACGTGTCGTGGCGACGCACCGTTCGCGGCGGCGTCGCGGCGGTCAGTGTGTTCGTCCTTCTGATTGCGGGCTACATGCTGCTCCGCGCGCTCGGCATCGGACCGGCTGGGTCACTGTTCGCCGCGGGTACACTCTCCGCGAATGACAATGTGATCGTCGCCTCGTTCGACTCGCCCGGTGCAGATTCATCGCTCGGTTCGACCATTGCCGAAGCGGTGAAGACCAGCCTGTCGCAAAGCCGCGCTGTCCACGTCATGCCGACCACGTCTGTGGTCGCGGCGCTTGAACAGATGCGTCGGCCGGATACAGCGCGTGTCGACTTTGCAACCGCGCGCGAGATCGCGCAACGCAGCGGCGCGAAGGCTGTGGTGGCGGGAAGCGTCGTGCCAGCTGGAGCGGGCTACGTCATCACGGTGAGACTGGTCGGTGCCCAGACCGGCAACGATCTCGCATCATTCAGCGAATCGGCGAAAGACGCCGGCGATCTCATTCCCGCAGTCGATCGGGTAACCAAGTCGCTGCGACGGAAGATCGGCGAATCGCTCAAGGACGTGCGTGACGCGCCTTCTCTGGGGCAGGTCACGACGGCCTCGCTCGGCGCGCTCCGAAGTTATGCGGCCGGTAACTTCTCCAACGACGTCCAGGCTGACTACCCGGCCGCGATCCAGCACTACGAGGACGCCATTCGCCAGGACAGCACGTTTGCCATGGCCCACGTGGAGCTGGCGTTCACGTTGCAGACGCTTGGCGGCGCGGCGAACAACGCGCAGGCCAACACCGAGCTTACCAAGGCGTTCCAGCTCAGCGGTCGCTTGCCGGAAAGGGAGCTGTACAACGTGCAGGGCGCGTACTACACGTTCGTCGTACGCGACCGCCGGCGGGCAATCGCGGCGTTCCGCCGAGCCGTGCAACTCGATTCCACCAACGCCGACGCGGCCAATACGCTCGCCGTCACCTTGGGCAGCGCACGCGACACGACCGGCGCTGTGCGGATGTACAAGCTCGCGCTTGCCAATGACTCGGCCGACGGCACGATCCTCGGCAACCTTGCCGTCACGT
>JBDTAW010000233.1:0-11642 GCA_039924445.1 Gemmatimonadaceae bacterium | reverse complement strand
CCAGTTTCTTGTCGAACTCGACCCACTCTCGCTGTTCATTCGCAAGCGATGCTTCCTTTCGAACAAGGTAGGTATCGTAGTCAGTACCCCAGTCAACCAGTCGACCGCGATCCAGTTCGACAATTCGAGTTGCGACGCGTCGGAGAAAAGCACGATCGTGCGTGACGAGTACGAGTGTGATTCCGCGATCGATCAGAAAAGATTCCATCCACTCGACTGCTTCGATATCCAGATGATTTGTCGGCTCGTCGAGCAGCAGCACGTCGGGCTCGGCGATCAATGCGCGTGCGAGCAGTGTCTGGCGCTTGCGGCCTCCAGATGCGGCGGCAAATTGCAGCTCTCCATCCAGCCCCAGGTGAAACAGCACGGTCTCGACACGTGACTGCACCTGCCATGCATCTGCGGCATCGAGTGCCCGATGAAGTCGGTCGAGTTCGCGGAGCGCACCCGGGCTGCCGGTAGCGGCAACTTTGTGGCTCGCGGCATGATATCGAGCCAGCAAGCGCCCAGTATCACCAAGTCCAGCAGATACCACATCGAAGATCGTACCGGCCAGATCGGAGGGGATCTCCTGCTCAAGGCGAGCGACAGTGACACCCGTCTGGCGCACGACTTCGCCCGTATCTGGCGCCATCGTGCCGTCGAGAAGCTTCATGATCGTGCTCTTGCCGGTGCCGTTCCTCCCAAGCAGGCAGACCCGCTCGCCGCGCTCGACCGTGAGGTTGGCGCGATCGAGAATGGGTGGGCCGCCGAAGGCAATGCTGACGTCCTGCATCCCAAGGAGCGCCATTACGGTATCTGTTCCAGGTACGGGTATCTCAAGACTGAAGATTAACAAGTAAATTGGGTTCCATGCCGCTCTGGCCATACCTGCCCACACTTCAGCGAATCGCGCTGGCGCTTGCGATCGGATTGTTCGCTGGCCTCGAACGCGAACATCGGGGCAAGGAAGCCGGTCTGCGAACCTTCGCGTTCGTTGCGCTGATCGGATGCACTGGCGCATTGCTCGGCGACAATTTTGCCTTGCTCAGCATCGCCCTGGTCGGTGTCCTTATAGTGATGCTGAACCTGCAGACTATTCGCACCACGCAGGGGATGGAGCTGACCACGTCTGCTGCGCTGATACTTACTGCACTTGCCGGCGCGCTTGCGGGAGAGGGCCACACCCTCACACCGACGATTCTCGCTGTGGTGACTGCGGCTCTTCTCGCGTGGAAGAAGCCGTTGCATGAATTCAGTCTTGGACTGACCGACTCTGAACTTCGCTCCGCAATACTCCTGGCGATTCTCGCGTTCGTGGTATATCCCGTACTGCCGGCCGGTTTCGTGGATCGATGGGAGTTGCTTGACCTGCAAGCGGCGTGGTTGATCGTGATTCTTATCGCAGGTATCGGATTCATCAACTATGTGTTGCTGAAACTGTACGGTGCGAAGGGTCTGGCATTCGCCGGATTCCTCGGCGGCCTCGTCAACAGTACCGTGACGGTCACCGAAATGGCGCACAGGGATCGTGATAGTGGCGGCCGGCTCACGAGCGTCGCATACGCAGGTATAACTCTCGCAACAGTTGCGTCGATACTGCGCAACGCAGTGCTTCTCGCGCTTCTCGCGCCTGTTGTACTGGTGAGTGGCTCACTCTCGTTCATACTGATGCTCGGAGCGGGAGCCACGCTTCTGATTGCCCGGTACCGTTCGCCTGGCGCAGCAACCGCAGTTTCATCGCAGGCGGAGCTTCCTCTCTCGTCACCGTTCTCCATAACATCGGCTCTGAAGTTCGGACTGTTCTTCCTGGTGCTTCAGATCGCCGGTGTGCTGGCGCAGCGCTCACTAGGAGAGCCAGGATTCTACGTAGTCAGCGCAATGGGTGGTTTGGTATCCGGTGCCAGCACAGTTGCGTCGGCTGCCCTGCTCGCGGCGCACGGGGCGATATCTGCGCAGACGGCTGCCATCGGCTCAGTGATTGCAACTGCTATAAGCGTGCTTGTCAACGTAGCCTTCACTGCGCGCATAACCAGAGATACTGGTTTGACAAGACATCTCGCGTGGACGCTTGGAACTATCGCGGCGCTCGGACTGCTCGGAGTGATCGTTCAGAACCCACTGATCGCAATCATCAACCGGTTTTGAAGTCAGCGCTGTCTTCCTTTTCGTTTCACACCTCGCATCACAGCGGTGCCGCACGACTCGGAACCTTTGAAACCCCGCATGGTGCAGTAGAAACACCAGCCTTCATGCCGGTTGGTACCCATGGTGTTGTTCGTGGACTATCCATGGACGAAGTTGCCGCCGCTGGTGGGCAGATGATTCTTGCCAATGCATATCATCTGTACCTGAGGCCTGGCGACATGATGGTCCGTGCGTTAGGCGGACTCCATGAGTTCACCAGATGGGGCGGACCGATGTTGACCGACTCCGGTGGATTTCAGGTTTTCTCGCTCTCAAAACTCCGAACGGTGACTGAGGGCGGCATCGAATTCCGGAGCCACATCGACGGTTCACTGCATCAATACACACCGGAAAATGTGATGCGGATCGAGCGCAACATCGGCGCCGATGTCGTGATGCAGCTTGACGAACTGATTCAGGGTGGGAGCGACGCGAACGCCGCGAGAGCGGCGATGGAGCGTAGTCTGCGCTGGCTGAATCGCTGTCGAGTGGAGTTTGAACGCATTTCGGTGCAAGGCAGAGCACTGCTTCCCGAGTTTGCTGTACCGGATGGCGCACCAGAACTTGTCGGTGATCTCAGAGCACCGGATCAGGCACTCTTCCCGATCGTGCAGGGTGGTACGCACGCTGAATTGCGCAGAGCTTCCGTCGCGGGGATACTTGATAGCGGTGACTGGCGCGGCGTGGCGATTGGCGGTCTCTCGGTGGGCGAGACAAAAACAGACACGTACGCGATGCTGGAAGTATGCGATCCCGTCATACCGCGCGGTGTTCCGCGCTACCTCATGGGCGTTGGTTTTCCAGATGACCTGATCGAAGGGGTGCGACGCGGGATCGATCTGTTCGATTGCGTCGCTCCCACACGCATGGGTCGTGATGGCACCGCATTCACGCCCGATGGAAAGCTGCAGATTCTACAGAGCAGTCATCGCACGGACCGGAGACCGCTGGTCGCAGATTGCACTTGTCCGTGCTGTACAAAATATGATCGAGCGTACATGCGGCATCTCTTTGCTAGTGAAGAAATGCTCGGCAAACGTTTGCTCGCTCTGCACAACGTGACATTCCTGATCGACGTGATGAGAAGCGCGCGCGCCGCACTCCAGAATGGCGGATTCAACGCGTGGAGCGATGCGTGGCTTGCGCGTTACAGAAGAGGTTGACTGTTATACGCTGCGACTGGCAGCAAAACCTCTTGCAAGAGCATCAAGACCGAATTCGAAACCGTCGGTAGCGTCGTCGTCGTGCATCTGCGAAATGCCGCAAAAGAGATCTGGATATGTATCTGCATCGGGCAGGAATCCCGACTCGATCGAAACGCGCGCCGCGTCCGCGCCTGACTGTTCCTCGATTACAGAACCAACGACATAGTGGCTCATGACCATCATCGCGCGAACTGCGTCGTCGGCGGAGAAGCCGGCGTCGCGCATGGCTCGCACGCGGTCGTCCAGGCTTGCGTAAAGGCTGGCGTCTGGTCGGGTTCCGGCATGTACGCGGGCACCATCGCGATAGCGCAGGAGAGAATCGCGGAAGCTTCGCGCATTATCCTTGAGGGCCTCGATCCAGGTGTCCGGTGTCATCGGTCCCGGTGGCACACCCTCCTTCAGCATCTGGGCAGCCATCTCGTCCAGGAGATCTCGCTTGTTCCTGAAATGCCAGTAGATGGCGGGCTGTTTGACACCCAGCCGCTCGGCCAGTCGCCTGGTCGTGAACGCATCCAGCCCAACCTCGTTTAGCAGGTCCAGTGCGCTCCTTACAATCGCTTCACGACCCAATCCCATTTTCATGATTGCCGCGGTCTCGGTTATTGACTCAGGGTTGACACCTTATCATAGATAAGTAGATTCTTCAAGTCAACGTCCCACGCGGGCGGGGTAGTTTCTGCGGGAGCGCAGGGAAGTGGGGCGATCATTTTTGCTCAACATTCAATCCAATGAATATGCTACTCTCAGCGCTCGAATCGGGGGCTGATTCTGCCGCTGATTCGACCGCAGAAGACGACGATCCCGGATTTGTCGCACTCGTAAGCCGAGTTACCCAGCGGATCGTCGCTCTCGGAACCGAGGCTTCGGACGCCGCCGTCAATGCGGCAGCGCTTGCTCTCGTCCAGGACGTAGCGGAGTTCACCCTCTCGTGGGCCGAGCCAGAAGATGGCGCGCCACAGCCATCCGTGCTACGCAGAAATGCGACGACGGTGCGAGAGTAGATTGGACAATTGGTAACCGGAGATTCAACGCCGATGCAAGCTCATTCCGAATTCATGCGGGTTGCTCGGCGTTGGAGCTTAGGCGAGCGGCTTGTGCTGGCGACGTTGCTTGTTGCAGCCACTCCAACCGGCGCACACGTTGCGAACGCACAAGGAACCGATGTCGCGAAAACTTCCAGGCCAGCGCCGCCACCGGCGAGCTGGGTTGGATTGATCGGAGAATACGGCAACGACAACCACATCCTGATTTCCGAGCGAAACGGATCGCTGTACGCAACGGTCGAGTGGCTTGCGGCATATCCAATTCGCGAGGAATCCACGGATACGTTCGTGTGGCCGCACGCTGGTCTCTACGACGGCGAGCGTGTGACGTTTACGCGTGCGTCGAACGGGCGCGCAACGAGACTGACAGTCGGTGGCGTGGTTTTCCCACGGCGTCAGCTTGGACCGGACTCTGGCAATCAGCTTCGGATAACTCCGTTGCGTCCGATAGAAGACTTGCGCCGATCGGCGCTCGCCGCGCACCCGCCGACGGAACCCGCGAGTGCACGTGCGCCGGATCTCGTGGAAATTGTGAAACTCGATTCCACAATCGAACTGGAGATTCGCTACGCGACCACAAATAATTTCCTTGGCAGTCGCATGTACACGGAGGCACGCGCGTTCATGCAGCGCCCCGCAGCGAATGCTGTTGTGCGAGCAAACAAGGAACTGCGCGCGCATGGCTATGGGCTGCTGATCCACGACGCGTACCGACCGTGGTACGTGACCAGAATCTTCTGGGACGCAACACCGCAAGACAAAAAGTGGCTCGTCGCGAATCCCGCGTCAGGGTCGAGGCACAACCGGGGGTGTGCAGTTGATCTCACGTTGTATGATCTGAAGACTGGGAAGCCCGTCGACATGGTCAGCACGTACGACGAGAGCACCCAGCGAGCGTATGCCGACTACCCCGGCGGTTCGTCTGTGGAGCGCTGGTACCGCGCATTGCTGCGTTCGGCGATGGAGTCCCAGGGCTTTTCGGCAAACCCGCAGGAGTGGTGGCACTTCGACTATAAGGATTGGCGGGACTATCCGATCATGAACGTGCCATTCGAGAATATTCGGCCCAACTCCTGGACAACCCCCCAAGGATAGTCGTGCGTGGGCTGATCGGCCCTCTATCCAACCAACCTGCCCGCGCTTAAAATGGAGCCACTCACGAAGGAGATCACTGTGTCGGCTTCAGTCTCACCGAGCGAGACCGTGGAATCGGTCCGCGACGATGTAATCGGATGGCGCCGCCATCTGCATCAATATCCGGAGCGCTCGTTTCACGAAGTGCGCACGTCGCAGTTCGTTGCGGATACCCTTGCAAGTTTCGGTGGTCTGGAGATCACTCGGCCGACTCAGACAAGCGTTCTGGCGCGGCTGGTCGGATCCGCACCCGGGCCTGTTCTCGCGATTCGAGCCGACATCGATGCGCTGCCAATCGATGAGCGCAATACACACGACTTCATATCGCGTGACCCCGGCACCATGCACGCGTGCGGTCACGATGGCCACACCGCAATGCTCCTTGGCGCGGTCAAGGTGCTCGTCGGCAGACGCGACGCGCTGCACGGCGAAGTGCGATTCATATTTCAGCACGCCGAGGAATTGAATCCCGGTGGTGCGGAGGAGCTGGTCAAGGCAGGCGTTCTGGATGGTGTGGACATGATTATCGGTGCGCACCTGTGGAGCCCGCTTGCGGTCGGGAAGGTCGGCGTCAAGGCAGGCGCTCTGATGGCTTCACCCGATATCCTTCACATTACCATCAAGGGCAGCGGCGGCCATGCAGCGATTCCGCAGCAGACGATCGACCCGATTGCGATTGCCGCGCAGTTCATAACGAACCTGCAGCACATCGTTTCGCGAAACGTCGACCCGTTGCAACCTGCCGTCATCTCAATCACACGCATTGCCGGCGGCACGACACACAACGTGATTCCCAGTGAAGTCGAGCTCGAAGGAACCGTACGCACCTTCGACCCAACGTTACGGGCCGAAATGCCGAAACGGGTTGAGCGTATACTCTCCGGAATTACGGCTGCCCATGGTGCCAGTTACAGCTTTGAGTATGAGCACGGCTATCGCCCGGTTGTAAATGACGAAGGTGCCAGCGAGTTATTGCGACGCGCTGTTGTCAACGCATTGGGCGACGACGTCCTTATCGAGGCAACGCCGACGATGGGTGGCGAGGACTTCTCCGCGTATCAGCAGCGGGTGCCGGGTGCCTTCTTCTTCATCGGCGCACGATGCGAGGAACGCGGCATCGTGCAGCCGCATCATCACGAACGGTTCGATATCGACGAGCGCTCTCTGGACTTCGGGACACGGATCTTCGTAGCCGCGGCGCTCGACTTCCTCGGCGCGAAGAGAGCGTGAGGCGATACCGCTGGCTTGCAGTGCTACCGGCACTTGGGTTGCTGGGCGGGATTCCGTTCGCGAACCGAGTGCACCCGTATGTAGCCGGCCTTCCGTTTCTACTGGCGTGGATCGTGGGATGGGTAATTGCCACTTCGATAATCATGGCGCTGATTTACCGACTTGATAGAGTGCACGATGCTGCAATCGCGGCTACAGTCCCACCCGCCGATCATCCGATATCATAGTGACGCCTGCACTCGGGATCATCATTGGAGTATTTGTGCTCGTAATCGCGCTGGGACTGGCAGCGCGCCGCGGGCACGAGATGAGTCTGGAACAATGGAGCGTCGGCGGTCGTGGTTTCGGAACGATTTTCGTCTTCCTGTTGATGGCGGGCGAGATCTACACAACCTTCACCTTCCTCGGCGGCAGTGGTTGGGCATACGGGAAAGGCGCACCTGCATTCTACATTCTCTGCTACGGCGCAATCGCGTACAGTGTATCGTATTTTCTGCTTCCGATAATCTGGCGATTTGCGCAGACAAGGCGGCTGGTATCACAAGCTGATTTCTTCGCCGTCAAATATGACAGTCGAGCGCTTGGGGTGATTGTTGCGGTTGTGAGCGTAGCAGCATTGGTGCCGTATCTCGTGTTGCAGCTCAAGGGGCTCGGCATCATCGTGTCAGAAGCTTCCGGGGGAGTTGTTACACAGCAAGTCGCCATATGGGCCGGAAGTGCTGCGCTCGTCGTCTACGTGGTCGTCTCCGGAGTCCGCGGGTCCGCGTGGACATCGGCGCTGAAGGATGTGATGATCCTGGCGGTTGTGGTTGCGATCGGCGTGTACCTCCCTATGCATTACTTCGGCGGCTATCGCGCGATGTTCGAAGCAGTCGAAGCGGCAAAACCTGGCGCATTGACGCTTCCGTCGTCGGGGATGAGCCCCGCATGGTTCATATCTACCGTGGTGCTGACCGCGACCGGCTTTTATATGTGGCCGCAGTTCTTCGCCGGTGTGTACACCGCACGAAATGAGAATGTATTCAAAAAGAACGCGGTCGTCCTGCCGCTGTATCAGCTCATAATCTTGTTCGTATTCTTCGTGGGTTTTGCGGCGATGCTCGTTGTCCCAGGATTGAAGGGAGCTGATGCCGATCTATCGCTGTTGCGGATTGTGGAGCACAGTTTCGGATCGTGGACCGTTGGCATAATCGGCGCAGCCGGAATTCTTACGGCACTCGTCCCGGGCTCAATGATACTGGTCACAGCGGGGACGATACTGGCGCAGAACGTGTATCGCGTGATCGCGCCGACAGCGACTGATCGAACTGTTTCTCTGGTTGCGCGATCACTGGTGCCCTTGCTTGCGCTTGTGTCTGTTCTGCTGACACTGCGGGGAGGTGCGACGCTCGTCGTAATGCTGCTGATGGGTTACAATTTTGTAACGCAACTCTTCCCGGCATTGATACTCTGCCTCGGCGAAAACCCGCGCGTAAGCGCCGCCAGTGTGATAGCGGGGATCGTTGCCGGCGAAATGACTGTCGTGTTTCTTACAGTGACGAGTGCGACTGTGGCGACACTGCTGCCCGCAGCGCCGCAAATGATCAAGGATCTGAACGTCGGCTTCATAGCATTGGGCGTAAACGCGGTAGTGCTCTGCGCGGTCGCGCTTGTAACGCGTCCCGCTACTGTGTCGGCCGCCTGACGACAGTCTGCACGAGACCTGCACGCCCTTCGTCCAGGTTTCGACCGAGGTTTGCCATCATCGTCGGAAAGTCTACACCGGTTACCACGTACAGTCCCATGGGAGGCGGTGCGGGCATCGCCGCGCGCGCTGCCTGAATATGTGCGATCCACTCCTTCGTAGCCTCTGTCGTATCGCTCCATGATACGATGTCGAAGCCGGTTTTTGTGAGGATCTCGCGCATTGCGGCGCTGGACAGCAGGAAGCTCGTGTCGGGCCCGCGCGCCCAGGGTACTGGAAAGATCAGAGGCTGATCGCCCACCTTCACTATGTCGTGGATCGCGAACTGACCGCCGGGTTTGAGTACGCGAAAGACCTCGGAATAAAGTCGGGCCCGGTCGCGGATGTTCATCGCGACGTGCTGTGTCCACGCATCGTCGAAGGATGATGTTTCAAAGGGAAGATCGAGCGCATTCGCGACGCGAAACGTCGTCCTGCCTGAAAGTCCCGCTCGAACGGATAGCGCCGAAGCCGCTTCGATGAAAGCTGGATTGAGATCGATTCCTGTCACATGAGCATCGTACGACACCGCCAGGAAGCGACTGGCACCACCGACGCCGCAACCGATGTCCAGTATTGACGCACCGAGTGCGATGTCCATGGACGATGCGAGCTCCTGCGTCGCCGGGAGACCACGAACGTGGAACTGATCGAGCGGAGCGAGATCCTTCCATCCAACATTTCCTTCACCGAGGCCAGCTTTGCTCAGCGCCGAATTGATTCGCGGCATCAGAGAATCGGTGCCGTAGTGCTCAACGATGGAATCGGATTCATTCATCGATCAATTCTCCTCAGGGTGTCGCGTCGATGGTGATGCGGTGCGCAGCAATCACGAAATCAAAGTGCTTTCCGCAGAACTGTTATACGTAGTGTCCTTCGCAACACAAATCCCAGTTTCTGATACAACGTTACTGCAGCCTTGTTCTCTCTGATAACGTGCAGGAATGGAGTTTCGCCGCGCGCGACGATGCCGCGCGACACGCGCAGAATCAGATCCCTCGGAAATCCGCGGCCCCTGAAATCCGGGTGTGCGCATACGGCCGTCAGCTCTCTGTATCCCTTTGGATGCAGGCGTTCGCCCGTTATTGCAGCCAGCCGTCCATCGACGCGAATGCCAAAGAATTTACCCATCTCCATGGTACGGCGATTGAACGGACCAGGGTTCGTCAGCTTGACGAGCGCGGTCATTTCGTCGATATCGGAAGCGCCGAGCTGCACGATTTGCGGATTGGCGGGCGCATCACTGACGGCTGGGCCGATCATTTGATCGAGATTGTTGCTCTGGACGACCTCGAGACCTTCGATCACGGGGAGATCTGCGAGCGTGAAGAGGACCGCATGATCGCCGGGTGCCAGTAACTGTCTGAGTGCGTCGGTGGATTCACGAGATGTATCTGCAATCGCCGCGAACGGAGCGACGTCGACAGGGTAGCGGCGCGCGAGATCGTTGCCGATAGCAAAGGAGCGGTGGTTAGTGCTCAGCGATTCCCCGATGACGCGATCGAGCGGATGAAGAGAAAGGGTAGAAGTCACTGGGGATTCGGAAAAATGGCTCGAGCTGTCGGGAGACACTGGAAGAAGTATGCGGAGCGGTTGGCTCAAGTGGATTGTAAACTGCGATCGGCAGTTTGTAATCCCCTTGCAAGGTGTCTCCCGCAGGTTGCGCAATCATGTCATCGCTGCGCACCGAGAAACCCAAACCGGTAAGCGTTACGATACCTGGGTTTGCCAGCACCGCCTCGACTCGACGACTCCAGGGCGCAATTGGCGGCATGCTAGCCGATAGGACGAACGTCACGCTTGACGAAAAGGATCAGCCAGCAGCAATTCCAGACCAAGCCAGCCGAATCGCCGGACGGTAAGCTATGCTGGCGTGTATCTGTGCGTCGTAATTGGTATTGCGATATACCATTTTAACGCGAGGGATCTGTAGCCGATCTGGCTACACTTGCGATTCAATACTTGTCGGCGCTACTTGTACCAGGTAGAGACACCGCCGTCATGACTGCACGCGCTACGGACGTGCTGACCATGATAATAGAAGCCGTCCTGGCAGCGCGCGGTCGCGTGATTCCGGGTGTGGTCAATATGTAGCTCGGCCATCATCTGTGCGGTTGTGAGCCCGCCCTGCTGCGTGTGCATCGCATTGTTTCCCGTTGGATGCGAGTTTTCGCGCACGGTGTGATCCGCATCGTGATCCGCATCGTGATCCGCATCGTGCTTCACGTCGTGCTTCACGTCGTGCTTCACATCGTGCTTCACATCGTGCTTCACGTCGTGCTTCACATCGTGCTTCACATCGTGCTTCATCCGATGGTTGTTGTCGCTGGCGGCACGCACGCCAGAATGCATCGCGCAGGCATCCTTGCTGTTGCTCCTGACGACCGTGCCATCGTTGCAGATGACTCCCGTGTGTTGCTGCTCGTGGCTCTGACCCTGACCGATTGCCGGGAGGGAAAACGCTGCAATTGAGAGAGCCGCGGAGCAGAGAATGTGGAGCTTTGTCATGCGGATGGGCCTTGTCTTCGGGTGAATTACTGTCTGACGTGGGTCGTTCCCACCTACGCCGCTTCGGCCGGGTGCGAACCCGCCGGATCGTACGGAAGAAAGGCGATTTTCGTGCCCCGGGCCTCAATCGAGCCAGTACGACGGGCTCCGGATGCGGCTATAACATATCAAGATTCCTTGATGGATATTTCGTCAACCCAGCCGCACAGCTGGATCGATCCAGGGATCAAGAGAGTGACGCAATTTGAAGCAGCGCGAGCAAGCGAAAGCCCTTCCATAGCTCGGACTACAAAGACCGCTCATCCGATCGACACCAGTTCGGTCGTGAAACAGCCAACCCAATACCGAATATGTGAGATCGCGACGTCCATCCCGGCATGTTCGAGATTCCGCGCGGGTACACGGAGCGCGTACACGGAAACGCCGGGTTAGGGGGGCGACCTGACTTCGTCCGATGTAGTGCGTGCCGTTTTCGCAAAGGGATGCATGTCCGGAGTCGGACGAGCCGGTGACGCACTTACTTCAATGGCCAGGGGCAGAATCGAACTGCCGACACGCGGATTTTTAGTCCGAACGTAGGGGCGGTGAAGACGGTGCGCACGGGCATACTCGGTGCGAAACTCGGTGTACACG
>JBDTAW010000232.1:0-5208 GCA_039924445.1 Gemmatimonadaceae bacterium | reverse complement strand
GGTCGCATCTTCAAGCGGCTGGCGCAATCCGTCGAGGACGCTACGCGGGAACTCCAGCATCTCATCCAGAAACAGAACACCATTGTGAGCGAGACTCACCTCACCCGGCCGCGGGCTGCTGCCGCCTCCGATCAGCCCCGCACCAGAAATCGAATGATGCGGCGCGCGAAATGGCCGCGCACCAAGTGTTATGTCCTCCGACAACACGCCTGCAACCGAGTGAATCGCAATCACCTCGAGTGCTTCTTCCTCGCTCAGCTCGGGAAGAATCGTGGGAAGACGTCGCGCAAGCATTGTCTTTCCCGCGCCTGGCGGCCCAATGAGAACGAGATTGTGAGATCCCGCCGCCGCAACTTCGAGAGCGCGCTTCGCAGTCTCCTGTCCCACCACATCCGAGAAGTCGATGTCGTACGCTCGTGGCGCGGCGCTCGACTCCGGAAGGCGACCAACAATAAGGTCATCGCCGCGCAGCTGCAGAACCAGTTCGCGCAGCGTGCTCGGCGCAGCCAGTGAAATGTTCGTTACTCGGCCCGCCTCCGCATGATTGGCGGGCGGCACAACGAGCACTGCACCGGGCCACGCACGGCCCACGTGTCGCGCCACAGACAGCGAGCCCCGGATGTTGCGAACTGCGCCATCAAGACTGAGTTCACCGACGAATATCCGGTTCTCAACGGTGCACGGGTCCAGCTGACCAGTCGCAACCAGAATTCCCAGAGCAATCGGGAGATCGAAGGAGCTTCCTTCCTTGCGCACATCCGCAGGAGCGAGATTTACCGTGATGCGACGCGGCGGTAGCGTGAACCCGGAGTTTATGAGTGCCGCACCGACGCGCTCCCTGCTCTCCTTGACGGCACCCACCGGAAGACCCACAATAAGCCATTGCGGCAATCCCGGTGCTGCATCCACCTCCACGGTCACGTCATATGCATCGATGCCAACCACCGCGGCGGATCGTATCGCTGCCAGCATGCACTCTCCTTGGTGAGAGCAACCTCGCTGATTCGCGTGAGATGTGGCCCATCGGATCCACGCGTCCACGGTCGTTTTGTGCACTCGATTAGCTTAACCGGATGACGCGGACAGCCTTCACCAGCGCCATCCCTGGGATCCAGCTCGCCCGAAGGTTCGCCACCGCGGCCTTTGTTTGCATTTCCGTTACTGCGTCCGGGCAGGGGCGCCGCACGACTACTCCGCCTCCAACGGCTGGCCCCTCCGCTCCTGCGCTCTGGGACGCCCTGTATTCGCAACACCGTCTCTTCGAACTGCGAGACTCCGTACGCGCCTGGCACGGGGATTCATCTGCCACGACCCAGTTCTACAAGGGAGTCGTGGCGCATGCGTTCAATGACAACGACGGCGCAATCAGTACGCTCGCCCCGTTACTCGCGAGCACGCCACCCAGGCTGGCGCCAAGTCAGTTCATAGCGGCAGTCGACGCGCTGAGTGACAGCTATCGACGCGTGTTCCGGTACCGCGAATCCGCAATGTCTTACCGGGCCGCACTCAATCAGCGGCATGTCAAGCTCGATACCGCCGCCAGGGCAAGATTCACCGCATGGGCGACGATTGATGAGACGCTCGCAACTGTCTCACCAATAAGAGTGACATGGTCAGCTGTTGCAAACAACGCGACGGTGGCGAACGACAGCGTCGCATATGCAATTGCGGCGGTCGTCAACGGCGACACATTGGCGGCGCCACTTGCGGTAGACGCGAGTGCACCACTTTCCGTGCTCGACGCAACAACTGCCGCGCGGCTCCGCATACGAATCCTGAAAGACTCCGTCGGCGTCAACCTGCCTGGCACCGCAGTCCAGGCGCGTATCGGAGTGATCGATCGTCTTGACATCGGATCCGCACACGTACAGAACGTGGTGGTTCTGATCGTTCCCTCTGCGACGCTGCGTGCGTCGTACGGTGGCGCAAGCCTGGGTGGCGTCATCGGTCGACGTGTTCTGTCTGCGCTCGGCTCTGTCACGTTCCTGCGTGATGGGCAAGTCGCGCTTTCATCGCCGGGAGCGGATCCGGACACATCCGGCCTTACCAATCTGGCGCTGACTAGCGCAGGCGCCCTCGTCGAAACGATCTGGCAGGGCAAGCGGGTGCCATTGCTCCTGGATGCGCACGCGAATCAGACGTTGCTCTACCCCGGATTCCTCAAGGTATTCCCGGCTGCGACCGCGGACGCAAGGCTTGCAACCTACATCGGCCGAGCAGTCGACGGCGAGGTGGTATCGCTTCCGTCGTATCTGCTTCCACAGCTCTCCTTAACTGTAGCTAACACCCCTGTAAATCTCGTCGGGATACACGCGCTCATGCGCGATGCCGATCCACGCGCCGCGAACTACCTCGGCGCCCTTGGACAGGACGCGCTGCGCACCGCCGATCGGATCACGCTCGACTTTGTATCGATGACGGTTCGGTTCCGACCGGCACCGCCAGTCACGGTTCTGCCCCGGATCGTATATCCCTCGGCGGTGGTCGGCGGCGCCAGCCAGATGAGCAAGGTCCCGGAAGACATTGCGTTTGTCGTTTTGCTGTTCGCGCTGTTCGTGATACCAAAGGCGCTGCAGCGTTACCGACTCGCCAGTGCTGTGACCAGCCTGCTGATGGGAGCTGCAGCCACCGCACTCGGATTGTTTCACAATGACCCGACGCTGCATCTGCTGTCCACATTTGGAATTGTCGCGCTGTTTCTCTTTGCCGGGCTTGAGATCGACGGGCACGAATTGAAGCGACAGTCGAAACCGCTGATGCTCCACGGCCTGGTGTGGTCGGTACTTCTCGCGGTGGGAGCCGCGGTCGCAACTTTCGTTTTCGGTTTCGCGGTGCGACCGGCACTACTGCTCGCGCTTGCACTGCTCACGCCATCAACGGGCTTCATCCTTTCATCCCTTGCGGGATTTGGTCTGCTTGACTCGGAACGCTTTGCTGTCAAAACCTATGCGATTGCGTCCGAGCTGCTCGCGCTGATGGTTCTATTTTTTGTGCTCCAGTCCACCTCTGCACTGCATCTTGCCATGGCGGTTGCCGCAATGCTTGGCGTGGTCACCGTAATCCCGCTGGCGTTCCGCCTTTTTGCGCGCGTAGTCGCACCACATGCGCCGCGATCCGAGTTCGCGTTCCTGCTCATGGTCGCGATCGTTTGTGCTTATGCGACCAGACGCCTCGGCGTGTACTATCTTGTGGGCGCGTTCCTCGTAGGGATCGCTGCGCAGCGTTTCCGGTCCGAGCTCCCAGCGATGTCGTCCGAAAAGATGGTGGACGCGCTGGAATCCTTCGGGTCGGTTTTCATTCCGTTCTACTTCTTCCACGCCGGCACGCAGATCGTACGCGAGCAGCTCACGCTGCGCGCGATGCTCATCGGCCTTGCACTCGTAGTCCTGCTCATACCGCTCCGCATAGCGATTACGACTCTGCAGCGCCGTTTTGTGTTGAAGGACTCGGGTTCCGCGGCGCGCCGGATCGGTATTGCGCTTATTCCGACTCTCGTCTTCACGCTCGTCATTACCGACATTCTGAACACTGAGTTTCGGGTCGAGCAATACCTGCTCGGCGCTTTGGTGCTGTATACAGTGATCAACACCAGCATACCAGCGTTTGCGCTGCATTCAGCTCCACCGGAATTCGAGAATGTCGAGGCCGCTGACATAAACTAGACGGTGCTTCTCCAACTGCGGCTCTAGCGACCCGCCGATGGCACCTGAAACGTTAGTTCGCCGAACTGTGTGGAAAGATCTGTTACTCGCGCGCCGTCGCCCATCGCGAAATTTTGCTGGAAGAACGTGCGAAGAACGACCGTGATAATCCGCAGTCCCCTCCGGCCGTCGATGATACGTCCGCCGAACCGTGTTATCGTCGTGGGCATCACAAACGGAGCGTCGCTGAAACTGAAATGACCCGTTCCTGCGATACGCCCCAGGTAGAACGGCGCGCGGGCACGCCGCTTCAGCGAGTCGACCAACGCGGCAAAATTCCCCCGCCCCGACTCAAACTGCGCACGGGTCATATGACGTCTCGCGAGATCGGAATCGCTGTAGATCGGCTGCTCAAGCAGAAACAATGTTGGACGCCGGAGTCCCTCGTTTACGAAATCGGCGATCGGATTGTTTTGCGGGTCCGCAGGACCACCGTCAAGGTTCACGCAGGCACGCAGCCGTGCGTCGTGCTCGCACGCTTGCACCGCAATCAGTCCACCGGAAGAGTGTCCGAACGCGCCAACACGGCTCCAGTCAATCGCGTGCGCAACACTGGACTCACCGCTGTCGACTCGACTGTGTTGCAACCGGTCGAGTACAAAGCTGATATCGGTTGCCCATGACGATATCTGATGGCGTTGAACGGCTGCATCATCGCTCGAATTTGCCGTGTCATCATCGGCCGTAACGATGATGTCTCCGGGAAGAACCGCAACACCCTCATAAGGATGGTCGATCCCGGCAACGATGTATCCGTGGCTGGCGAGATCCTCCGCGATCGCTGTGTAATTCGCAGTCGCGACACCGAGGCCAGCAGACAGCGTAACAAGGGGATGCTTTCCGGGGAGCACCGTTGCGCGGACTCGTGAATGCGTAACGATGCCCGCCCAGTCAGCGAGAAGCGTCGAATCGACGCCATAGTAACGTTGCCTGACGATCGCATCGAGCATTGCAGCGCGCGAAATGTAAGGAGCGCGCGGCCCGTCAGCACCGGCCGCCGCCGGATACCACATCTGGACGGGAATCGCACGCCCGCCAAACCCCTTACGACCGGTTGGGTCAGGGCGCGAAGAGTCGACGAAAAAAAAGTATCGTGTCCCGACGCTGTGCGTGCCGCTCGGCACCGGAAGGAGCGGAACGCGCTGAGCTGCACTGGCCGCGGCGGGTAGAGTCGACGCGAAACACACAAGCACGACGTGGAAGAGCGCTTTCCGAAGGGAGCGAGCGCTACGGTCAACTGATACCACGAGCGGGCTCGAACCTCCAACCTTCAAGGACAGGGACACGGTTCCCAACTGGGCGATAATGCTAACGTACCGCGAGGCGCGCTCTCGTGCAACACGGCACTCACATACGCCTGACGAGTGCAACGATTCTACATCCTGATGCTCAAAGGGCGGAGCAGCTTTCGCTGCCCCGCCCTTTGAGCCCAAGGAGTGCCGCTTACTGCGGCGCCTTGATTGAATCGCTACCGATCACGAGGATTCGGAAATCGTCGCGACGGTTC
>JBDTAW010000231.1:0-7601 GCA_039924445.1 Gemmatimonadaceae bacterium | reverse complement strand
GTAATGGCTGACTAGGCCTCTCGGCCACAGGCGGATCCGATTGCGGGCCCCTCCCCCGCTGGTGCCGGCGCGGGGTTCAGATGTACTTCGGATCACGTTGTGGTCCGGTTCATGCCATTCCAGATCTCAGATTGTCCACCCTCAACGTTTCGCTGGCAGAGTCGCCGGCGCAGGGAACACTGATGCGATCTCGTCCGATTCTCGTTTCACTCCTGGGCATTGCAGCACTCAATGGATGCGCCATATCAACGCAACAGGAAGTACAGATGGGACAACAAGAGGCTCAGCAAGTCTCGACACAGCTCCCAATGCTTCAGGATGCAGAGATCAATAATTACGTGAACCAGCTTGGCGACCGCATCGCCAAATTGACATCGCGCAACGATCTCGACTGGCACTTCGCTGTAGTCAATACAGACGTCGTGAACGCATTCGCACTTCCTGGCGGTTATGTGTACGTGAACCGGGGAATACTGGAACGTGCAAGCAACACGTCCGAGCTTGCGGGTGTCATGGGACACGAGATCGAACACGTAGTGCTGCGGCATTCGGTTAAGCAGATGGAACAGCAACAAGGCGCCAACGTCGGGCTGTCAATCGCCTGCGCGCTCACCAATGTCTGTGATAGTCAGGTGACTCAGGCCGTAGTGAACGTTGGTGCGACCGCCGTATTTGCCAAGTTCAGTCGGGAAGACGAAATTCAGGCCGACGAGGGCGGCTTCCAGAATGTTGTCCGGGCGGGCATCAACCCGACGGGAATGCTCACATTCTTTCAGAAACTCCTCGCCGAGGAACAGGCTGCCGGCGGCACCGGCAACACCGCGTCATGGTTCGCGGATCACCCTGGCACAACGGATCGTATTGCCGATATCCAGCGCATGCTGAGCAAGATGTCAAAGTCCGATCTCGCCAGACTGCAGACTAACGATCAGGGGTTCACGGCAATGAAGCGTCGACTCGCGCAGTTGCCGCCCGCGCCCAAAGCCGCGGCAAAGTAGCGGCATTCGGCCCGGGGCACTCGAGTTCGATATGAACGGCGCGCGATGGTAAGTTTGGTGGATGCCATCGCGCGTTGTTCTCACTATTTCGACCGCGCTGATCCTCATATCTGCGCCGGGCGCCGCAGCCGGAGCGCAAGCCGTTGACACGCTGACTGTCAGGATCGAACCGAAGGTCGCCCCCCCGGTTGCGACAGCCGCCCAAGATTCCCTCCCGTACGTCCCGCTATCGCTGGAGCAGAAGGCCGAACTCTACGCGCGTCGGACCTACTCCGCTCGCGCACTACTGGGCGCATCCTACGCTGCAGGGCTGGCGCAATGGCGTCACACTCCACAGGAATGGGGTAACGGCATAAGTGGCTACGCTCGGCGCGATGCGGCTGCATACGGAGGCGGAATTGTTCGCCGCACCGCAGAGTTCGGATTCGGCGCACTGCTGCACGAAGACCCGCGATTCGAGCGATCAACACACACCGGGTTCTTTCCACGAACAGAAGACGTTCTTCGCAACACAGCGACTGTGCGAACCGACGCTGGCGGTCGACGATTGGCGTGGTCGCGCGCTGCTGCATCGCTAGTTACCGGGTTTGCCGTGAACAGCTGGGAGCCGCGCCGCATGCGCAGTACTCATCACGCTCTCATGTTATCACTTGCAGGTTTTCTCAGTTACGGAACCGCGGCGTTCACACAGGAATTTACCCCCGACGTGCGACGCTACATTTCCCGTGAGCTGCACGTGCGTACTGCGCAAGATTCCGACCCACGAAAATAGAAATATGCGAAACGCTCAGTTCGCACCGCTCGGACATCGGCCAAGAAATTAGCGACACACGATTGACTGGGGAGCACGATTCCACTCGTTCGACATGTGCGCAAGTGATGCAGCGCAACGACACGCATTTTGCAAGTCGTCCGCGCGGAGTCATCGAACGGCCGTTTGGTAGCTGCGAAAACAGGGAATTATGTCGTAAATCGCCATGGTTTTCCGCGGCTGAGTCACATGTTCTCGACACTTTCACTCTGGCACAGAAACCGCATAGGATTGTGAGCAAACTCGCAAGGCTATTGGTATTTCGCGAGAGCCATTGATTGTTAAATTGATTTCTAAAGCTCCTTTGTAATTCCACGGATATTAAACCCGGGGTAATTGAATGCTGCGACATTTTGTTGTAGTACGCGGCGCCATGAATGTGGCGCACTGCGGTTTCCTCAACGACGGTTTGTGATTACCGTCGTTTACGGACCGATGTCGGTCCTTCCCTATTCCGCAGAGGGGTGGAAGCCAGGCGCGCGCGCAAGTGTTATCAAGCGCGCGCTGCGGCGGGCGCAACCCGTAACGTACCCATTGTTACTTCTCGGTTGCGGCGTGATGATAGCCAACGCTGCACCACCGTTCGTCGCTCCGCCGATTGCCATGTCGCCAGTCGTTGTTCTGGCTCCGACACTTACGCAACATCGTCTGCAAATGCGAAGCGATACGCTTGCCCGGATGCTGACGCGCAAACATGTCGATTCCGCAACCGCATCGGAGTGGGCACGCGATTTCGTGATTTACGGCGAACAGGCGCGTGTAAATCCGAAGATGCTCGTCGCAATTGCGTACGCGGAATCAGAATTCAATCCGCGCGCGCGAAGTCAAGCCGGGGCAATCGGGCTCATGCAGATTCTTCCTGAAAGAGCGTGGTGGCGCGAATATGAGCCGCGCTGCGGCAGGATGACCGCGAGGAGGCTCCACGACCCGGAAGTGAACATCTGCTTCGGCGCCCACATTTACGGTGAGTTTCTGAGCCGTCATCATGGTGACCGTGAACGCGCGCTCGCGGCCTATAACAATGGCACTGGGGAGACGAGCCGCTACCCGAGTCGAGTGTATAACAGCCTGGCCTCGCTCAGAGAATGACTGGAAGGCGAGCAAGTCTTCGGGCTATCCGTGCAGGTCGGCGCGCGTTATGCCGATACTGGGTGAGATATCCCAGACTCGAGCCTCCTCATGCCCTCCCAGCAGGACCATCCGCTCGGTGATTTGCTGACCCTCCCATTCCTGCTGATCGTCGCGCTCGCAGTTTGGGCGGTTTCCTTTATTTCCGGGAAACCAGCCCACCGCTAGCTCGCTTAGCTTTCGGGATGACGGAAAATGCAGACTGGCTCGCGTGGCTGAACGATCATGAATCTCGCGGGCTGCAGGACGCCCTGGGTATCCAATTCACAGAAGTCGGCCCCCAGCGGGTCGCCGCGACAATGCCGGTCGATGCGCGGACCCGTCAGCCCTTCGGACTTCTCCACGGCGGGGCGTCTGTCGCCCTCGCGGAGACGCTCGCATCGATCGGTGCGGTATTGAACATAGACCGGGCTCGATTCGCTGCGGTGGGAGTGGAGATCAATGCGAACCACGTCAGAGGCAAACGGGACGGAATCGTCCGCGGTACGGCTACCCCCATTCACATCGGTCGCTCCACACATGTGTGGTCCATCGAAATCGTGGACGAGGCAGACCAGCTCGTCTGCATTTCCCGTTGTACACTCGCCATCGTCCCCTTACCGAAGGATGCTCAGCAATCGGTCACCGGCGCGAACAGCGGCACCAGGTAGTCGTTGTCCGCTGCGTTCTCCAGAGACGAGCTGACCCGGGAATTACATTGGCGCTTCTAGCGCGCCTTGCTCGGACTCTCCGTCACCTTTGCGTCGGCCTCGGTCGGCAATTTGGGGCGGGTTCGTTCGGCGGCGCGCACACCGTTCGTCTTGCGCCCCACTGCCCTCGGTTCAAACGATCCACCCGCATCCTCAGCGATCTGTTGAGGCGTCCGATGACTATTGCGTGGATATAAATCGAACATGCGTTCCTCCCCTATCTGAACTCTCACGCGCTTTGATCGGTGATTCTCTCCACAAATCAATTGCAGATACTGCGCCGCCGAGTTACGGCGTGCGCGAATTGTCGTTGGTGATGAGTCGACTGTGCAATTGCACTATCGCTCACGTTCCTCCACCGCACGTCATTGGGCAAACCGACGCCAGCCGCTACCGCGCTCGCGCCAGGAGTTCAGGTAGTCGTCACTCAAGCGGAAGCGTTAGCGAGAACACGCTTCCGCCTCCGAGTCTGGCAGCGTAGTCCACGCGCCCGTTCTGGGCCGTTGCAAGACCACGTGCTATCGACAAGCCCATCCCGGTTGATGCACCATGCCCGGCACCGTCGCGGCCCGTCGCCAAAATCGCGGATCCTGTCTCTTGATCCCGAGTGATTCCCGGGCCGCGATCCGCGACGCGTACGATCATGTGCCCGTCTTCTGCACCCCCGGAGAGCGTCACTTCGGTATCGAGAGGTGAGTAACGCATGGCGTTCTCAACCAGGTTGGTGACTATCCTGACCGTCTGAACAAAATCGAAGCGCCCTATGACTAGGTCCTCGGGTCGGTCAAGTGAGGCAGCCAGTCGATGTCGGTCCGCGCGGCCAGCGAACTGTCGAACCACCGCGCCGAGCAGATCGTCGAGCGCATTCGGCTGCGGATCGACTGGGAAACCGCCCGCGCTGATTCGGGCAGCGTCAAGGAGATTCGTCACCATTCGATTGAGACGGTCCGCCTCTTCTTCGATAATTGCGGCGCGTTCGTCACCGTCCTGTGAGAGTTCGTGAGCCAGCCCCTTGATCGATGTCAGCGGCGTACGCAGGTCGTGTGATACCGAAGCAAGCAATGCGTCCTTGAATCTCGCCGCCTCACTCGCCGCAGCCTCGCGCTCAACCGCTGCCCGTTGAGCTCGTGCCGAGTAAAGCAACTGCGCAGCAACCAGGCTGGTAACGAGAAATGCGACGAGCACCAACCAGTCGAGCGGATCGCGAACAATCAGTCTTCCGTACGGTGGGAGAAATGACCAGTCGAACGTGACAAACGCCGCGAGCGACAGCGCGACGCCCAGTGCTCGCCCGCCCGCAGCGCTCGCACCGAGTATCACCAGGAGAAACAGCAGCGCGACATGGGCCTTGTCAACGCGTTCTCGAAACGTGATCAGAAGGACAGCGACAGCGATCAATGCGAGCCACCACGCGGCCCACATCGCGAACGTCCGCCGCGTCAGCGGTTGGCCGCGAATCGGTACCCGATGCCCGGCTCCGTAACGATATAGTGCGGATCCAGTACATCCTCCTCTATCTTCCGGCGCAGGTTCGCAACGTGGGTTCGAAGATATTGCTGTGCATCTCCGTAGCGACGGCCAGCCCACACGGCGGTGAATAGTTGCGTGTGTGTGAGCGTGCGACCCTCATGCCCGCTCAGCGTACGTAGCAAATCCCACTCGATCGGTGTCAGGTGCACAATTTCACCATCGCGACGAAGCGTGCGACCAGCGAGGTCCATGACGTACGGTCCGAACTCGAACTTGGGAGCCGGCGCGCCGGCAACACTTGCGCGGCGCAGCAGTGCCCGTACGCGCGCCTGCAGTTCCGTGGTGCTGAATGGTTTCGTGATGTAGTCATCCGCGCCAGCATCCAGGAGCGCGACCTTGTCAGTCTCCATTTGTCGAGCAGAGATGACGAGAATCGGAGCTGCACACCATCCGCGTAATTCGCGGCACACTTCGATCCCTTCTGCATCAGGAAGCCCGAGATCGAGCACAACCAGTCCCGGCTGCTCGGCGGCGACAAGGTCGATTCCTTCAATCGCAGACGCAGCTTCGACAACGCGCTCAAAATCCGACTCGAGCGCGTGTCGCAGCACCCGGCGAATCGGTGGGTCGTCCTCGATTATCACGGCTGTGCGGGACACAGTATAAGTCTATGACGTTCCCGTCGGCCCGCTACTGGTTCCCCCGTTTCGCCGCTGAGGCACGGGTCACCCTTTGTAGAATCTTTGTACGCTTTCCGCCCGGCGTTGTGCGCTCCAGACGCCCGTTTCGGTAGCATCAGCCAGCAACGTCGACCGGCCAATCGCAGCCGGTCCGATGGTCCACCGAAACAGGGGTAGATGGCGACATGAAAGATGTTCTCTACTGTGGCGTGACGCTGATCTTCTTCGCACTCATGATTGCATATGGCTACGGCTGTCGCGCACTCGGCCGCGATAGCGACGCAAAGTCGAGCGCAAAGTGACGCCGGACTCTACGGTGGCCGGCCTAGTTGCGATCGCGCTGCTGGCGTACCTCATGTACACACTGCTGCACCCTGAGCGATTCTGATGACGCTGAACGGCTGGCTTCAGATCTTCGTATACAGCTTGGTGCTGCTGCTCATCACCAAGCCTGTGGGCGTGTACATCACGCGAGTGTACGACGGCTCGTTCCACTTTCTCGGATCGGTCGAACGCGTCGTTTATCGTCTCTGCGGAATACATGAAGCGGACGACCAGCCCTGGCTGACGTATCTCGGCTGTGTGATGCTGTTCAGCGCCGTGTCGATGCTCGCTACTTATGTGGCGCTTCGGTTACAGGCGTTCCTGCCTCTCAATCCGCAGCACCTCACTGGCGTCGTGGATCACCAGGCATTCGAGACCGCCGCGTCGTTCACTTCCAATACCAACTGGCAATCATACGCGGGAGAAACGACGATGTCGTACCTCTCGCAGATGACGCAACTTACCTTCCATAATTTCGCGTCGGCCGCCGTCGGCATGTGCGTCGCGGCAGCTTTGATCCGCGGTATCGCACGACATTCCGGTGGCCGGCTCGGCAACTTCTGGACGGATCTTGTCCGCGGCACGTTGTACCTGTTTCTCCCTGGCTCCCTCATCATCGCCCTTTTCTTCGTGCAGCAGGGCGTCCTGCAAAATCTGCATTCATACGTGGCCCTGACGACCGTGGAAGGCTTTCGGCAGGTTCTCGCAATGGGGCCTGTGGCAAGCCAGGAGGCCATAAAGCAGTTCGGAACGAACGGTGGCGGGTTCTTCAACGCGAATGCAGCCCATCCATTCGAGAACCCCACACCACTCACGAACTTCGTGCAGATGATCGCGATATTCGCGATCCCGGCCGGCGTTACTTACTGGTTTGGCCGCGTCGTGCAGCGGCAGCGGCATGGGTGGGCGATCTGGGCCGCGATGTTCATACTGTTCATTTCGGGAACGGCGATCAGCTACCATGCCGAGGCGAACGGCAACCCGATTCACGCAGCGCGCGGATTGGATGTACACGCTTCAAGCGGAGGATTCGCGCAGTCTGGCGGTAACATGGAAGGAAAGGAAGTGCGGTTCGGTATTGCGTCCAGCGCGCTCTACGCTACCGTCACGACAGATGCCTCCTGCGGAGCTGTAAACGCGATGCTGGATTCATTCACTCCTGTTGGTGGCCTTGTACCACTCGTCAACATCCAACTCGGCGAATTGATATTCGGCGGAGTGGGAGCTGGACTGTACGGGATGCTCCACATGGTGATACTCACCGTATTCATTGCCGGACTGATGGTCGGTCGAACTCCTGAATACCTCGGCAAGAAGATTCAGAGTCGCGAAATCAGGATGGTAATGCTCTACTCTCTCGCCGCTCCAATCATGATCCTCGGGCTCACCGGCATCGCGCTCACGCTGCCGACCGGGCTCCGCGGATTGAACAACGCCGGCCCTCACGGGCTGTCGGAAGTCCTGTACGCGTTTTCATCCACATTCGCAAATAATGGGAGCG
>JBDTAW010000230.1:0-20503 GCA_039924445.1 Gemmatimonadaceae bacterium | reverse complement strand
TACGCGGCCGCCAGCAACGTGGCGCGGGGGGCGTACGTTCTTGCCGATGCAAAGGGCGGTAAGCCTGATGTTGTACTTATGGCGAGCGGATCCGAAGTCGAGATAATTCTCAAGGCACAGGACACTCTCATTCAGCAAGGTATCAATGCACGGACAGTGAGCGTGCCGAGCATGGAGCTTTTTGCAAAGCAGGATCAGGCGTATCGAGACAGCGTGCTGCCGCCCGGCATCAAGCGGGTATCGATCGAGGCGTCACAGCCCATGTCGTGGTACAAGTGGATTGGCGACGGCGGAGTAGCGATCGGGCTTGAGCATTTTGGTGCGTCGGCGCCGTACAAGGAGCTGTACCAGGAGTTCCATCTCACGCCTGAAAACGTCGTACAGACCGCAAAGTCCGTCATCGGAAAGTGATGGCCCGCTAGATGCGCAGCGACCGAATAATCGATATCTCGGTGTTGCTGTCCCCCGACACTCCTGTGTGGCCGGGGGACACGCCGTTCTCGTGTCTGTGGACGTGGGAGATGGCAGAGGGATCAAGTGTAAATGTGAGTGCGATCACTTCGAGCCCGCATGCCGGCACTCACGCTGATACGCCGTTGCACGTCACGAACGGCGGCGCTGCATCGGAGAGCCTTTCGCTCGCAGCATTTCGGGGCCCAGCCACGGTTGTGGACGTCACGGCCATTGACGGGGAGATCGAGATCGAGCAAATCGAACGTGATACCGGCCATGCGACGATAAGACGACTTCTGCTCAAGACCGGTAGGAGCATCGCGGGCGGCAAGTTTCCGGAGAGTTGGCCGCGACTGTCCGTGCGCTGCGCCAATGAGCTCGTACGACGTGGAATCCTCCTCGTTGGAATGGACACTCCGTCGGCGGATGACCGGGAGAGCAAGACGCTGGACGTGCATCATGCGTTGCTGGATCGAGGCGTGTGCGTGATCGAGAATCTGGACCTGAGAGAGGCAGCGGCGGGAGACTACGAGCTCGACGCACTCCCGATGAAAGTTGCCGGCCTTGATGCAGCACCGGTGAGGGCAATTCTCAGCTAGGCACGAGCGCGACAATTCGATTGCGTCGTTTCGCTCGCGGTTGGCGCAGTATCGTGTTGTGGCGTTATTCTTGTCTCATGGCACGCCGCGTCATAGTCACACTCCTGGGGCTCGTGTTCATCGCGCTGATCGCATACGGCGCGTTTGGGATGCGCTATAGCGTGGCAACAACTGACTCTGGTGTGGTCGATCCACCAGCGCCCGCCATAACAGTGCGGGATCTGGATGTCGGTCAGGGCGACGCCACATACATCCACAATGGCGACAGTCGCGTCATCATCGATGGTGGACCCGACGCTCGCAGGATGGGCCATCTGCTGGATTCGCTGGGCCTCAACAAGACTACAATCGACGTTGTCATACTGACACATCAGCATTCGGACCACTACACTGGGCTGCTGCCGCTTTTCGATTCCCGGCGCCGCATACGGATCCGGTACTTTTTCGAGAACAAGGATCCAGCGGCGGCTTCGACTCTCGCCAGGCTTCGCGATTCGATACTCGCACGCGTCGATCGTGATAGTCTGCAGTATCGAGACACTGACGACCCGTGCGGCGACGGCACTTCGATCTGCAGCATCACACTTCGGGGCAGCGCCGTACTTCACATAATGCGACCGATGCCAGAGCCGACCAAGGTTAATAACCGCTCAGCGGCGGTGAAAATCGTTGGCGCTGACTCTGCGTCCTTCACGATGTGGCTGGCGGGTGACGCAGAGCACGGCGAGATCGCCTATTTCGAAACGGCTGGCTACGCCAGGAATCCTGGCATGCGCGTGAATGTGCTCAAGGCCGATCATCACGGGAGTTGCAACGGTGTAACTCCACGCTACCTCGATCTCACGCAACCGTCATGGGTAGTGGCCTCGCTCGGTGCGAAGAACGATTACGGACACATGCACACGCAAGCCAAGGCGGAGTACCGTGCAGCGAGCATTCCGTGGTATCGAACGGATCAGAATGGCACCGTGACAATACGTTCGGCCGGGATGCCGGACAGCGGGTATACCATCACTCCATCTCGTTCCGGTAGCGACAGGAACGGGCCAAGTGACCGACGGGCCAGTGCACGCGGGTGCGCCAGCAACGTAGACTGACGCCGATCGAGTGCGGCATCAGAGTGTGATGTTTCCCTTCCCTCCAGTTCCGCCCTTCGCGACCTGGGCCGCCGATTGGGCAAGCCGCTTTGCCTGTTCGGCTGGATCAAGTGCGATATTGGCTCGAAGAACGTCACCTTCCTTCGCACCCTTCGGCAACATCGCCCGTGGAATGGAGATCATCGTGTCTCCGTCCACCTCGATGGACGCAACTCCATTCTCGATCTGATCGATCACCCACGTGCTCGTAACGTCACTCTGCGGTGAGGCTGAAGCGCCTTTCATTTAGTCTCCCTGCGATCGTGGCATACCGAATGCTTTGGAAAAGATAGCGACGACTACCATTTGAGACGAGCAAGACATGCAATCGGATTCTGGCGCTACTGAATCTCTCTGGATGGACACCGTTGAAATGGTGTCCTTTCCCCCGCTCGCCCACGATGTCCGCGCACATGTTTGCGTTATCGGTGCTGGCATTGCGGGCATGAGTACGGCGTACATGCTGGCACGAGCTGGCAAGGTGGTGACGGTAATTGACGACGGCCCGATCGGTGGCGGCGAAACCGGCCGCACCACGGCGCACATCTCGAACGCGCTGGATGATCTGTATTCCAATATCGCCAGACTATTCGGCGATCAGGGCGCGCGTCTGGCAGCAGAATCCCACACCGCGGCCATCCAGCGGATCGAGGCGATTGCAGAGCTCGAAGGCATCGACTGCGACTTCGAGCGGCTTGATGGCTTCCTCTTTCTCGATCCTGACTCCAAGCGGGAATTACTTGAAACGGAACTGGAAGCAACCCATGTCGCTGGCCTCACCAATACAACCCTCGTCGATCGGGCTCCGATCGATTCTTTCGACACAGGTGTCGCGATCCGCTTCCCGCGACAGGCGCAGTTTCACATTCTCAAGTACCTGAACGGACTTGCGCGGGCAATCGTTCGGGATGGTGGAAGTATCTACTGCGGCACAAAGGCGAAGGACATCGAGGACGGAACGCCAGCGCGCGTAGTTACCGCGAACGGCCACACGATAATCGCCGATGATATCGTTGTAGCAACGCACTCGCCTGTCAACGACTGGATGGTTCTTCACTCGAAACAGGCGGCATACCGCACGTACGTCGTCGGCATGCGTGTGCCCAAAGGTTCAGTCCCACGCATTCTCCTGTGGGATACGGGCAATCCGTACCATTACGCAAGTGTCCATTCTGCCGATAAACCGGAAGTGGACTACGAAATACTCATGGTGGGTGGCGAGGACCACAAGACCGGCCAGGCTCGCGATATGGATCAACGCTTCGCGCGTCTGGAAGAATGGACGCGTGACCGCTTTCCAATGTCGGATGACGTTCTGTACCGATGGTCGGGTCAGTTGCTCGAGCCGGTGGACTCACTGGCTTTCATCGGAAAGAATCCCGGCAGCAATGAGCACATCTATGTCATCACGGGTGATTCAGGAAATGGCATCACACATGGTACAATTGCAGGAATACTGCTTACCGATCTGATCACCGGTCACGATAATCCGTGGAAGGAAATCTACGATCCATCCCGCATCAGCTATCGCTCAGTCGCAGATTTCGCACGCGAGAATCTCAATGTCGCGGAGCAGTATTCGAGCTGGCTCACGTTTGGTGATGTCGGGAGTGTGAACGACATCCCAAACAATTCCGGAGCGGTAATCCGCCGGGGCTTGCGCAAGATCGCGGCGTACAAGGATAGCAACGGCAATCTTGTCGAGTGCTCCGCGGTCTGCACGCATCTCTATTGCATTGTCGACTGGAACGATACCGAGAAGACCTGGGATTGTCCGTGCCACGGATCGCGGTTCGACGCGTACGGCCGCGTGGTGAACGGCCCGGCAATAACCGATCTTGAGAGGCTGTTCACCGACGATTCCCAGTGACGCAAATACCGACGGTGACCAGCTCTACTCAGCCCATCTCAACAACCACGTTGTGATGCTGTGAGTCATCAGTCAGCCGGATAACTCCATCAGCAACGCCAGCGCCGTCCACAGTAACGCTCCTGACCCCACGTTCGACGTGTGACGGATTGCGCACCTCGACGGTGTACGTCGCGGATTTGAAAATGTATTCGATTGTGAACGCGTCCCACACAGCCGGAATGCATGGATTCATTGTGAGCGTGTCGCCGCGCTTCGTGAAGCCAAGAATCGCCTCGAGACCAGTGCGATAGTACCAGCTCGCGCTACCCGTGTACCAGGTCCATCCACCACGCCCGAGATGCTGGTCGGCGGTATATATGTCCGCGACCACAACATAAGGCTCGACCTTGTACTCATCAACGCCTTCCTTCGTCGCCGAGTGTACGAGCGGATTCAGCATCTGGTACAGCGCAAATGCGTGAGTGCCGTTGCCCAGCATGCACTGCGCCCAGATGACCCACGTCGCAGCATGGGTGTATTGGGCACCATTCTCACGAACGCCTGGAAGATATCCCTTGATGTATCCGGGGTCGTGCGTTGTCTTGTCGAACGCGGGATCCAGCAGCATGATCAGATCAGCATCAGTTCGCACAAGTCGCTGATCGACAGACTGCAATGCCATCCTGCTGCGCTCAGGCTCGCCGGCGCCGGAGATAACACTCCAGCTCTGCGATATGGAGTCAATCTTTGCCTCGTCACTCTTGCTGGAACCCAGTGGATAGCCGTCGTCATAGTACGCGCGTACATACCACTCGCCATCCCATGCGTTGGTCTCTATCGCACTATGGTATCGCTCCGCAGTTCGCAGGAACTCATCATGCGTAGAGACATCACCGCGCGCCGCGGCAATCTCGGCGGTTTGCTTGAGTGTGCGAATGAGGAACCAGGCAAGCCACACGCTGACGCCCTTCCCTTCGATACCGACGCGGCTGAATCCGTCATTCCAGTCGCCGCTTCCGATCAGCGGCAGGTCGTACTGGCCGAAGGTGCAGGCTTTTCTGAGAGCGCGCACACAGTGCTCGTAGATCGATGCTCGCTCGTCCGACTCCTGTGGCATGTCGTAGAGTTCGTGTTCATCAGGCGCGAGCTGGCGCATCGTGATGAAATGCACCTGCTCGTCCAGGAGCCCGGAGTCTCCAGTCACCTCTACGTAATGCGCTACGACGAACGGAAGCCAGACGAGATCATCCGAGAACCTTGTGCGCACGCCACGACCACTCTTCGGGTGCCACCAATGTTGTACATCTCCTTCCACGAACTGGCGACCGGCCGAGCGAATAATGTGAGCACGCGCAACGGGGATATCGGTATAGATGAACGCCATGCAGTCCTGCAACTGATCGCGGAATCCGTACGCACCACTCGACTGGTATAACGCCGTCCGACCCCACATACGACACGAGAGCGCCTGGTATAACAGCCAGCCATTCTCCATCCTGTCGAAGGACTCGTCGGGTGTCTTGATTTTGATCGTGGCGAGTCTGTCGCGCCATGCGCCAGTGGCACGATCCAGCTCGGCGACCGAGCTCTCTACGACCTTGTACCGATGAATCAGACTGCGCGCGTCATCGATCGAGGTGATGGCACCGAGCAGGACGACGATGGTGCAGGTTTCTCCCGGATGCACCGTGACCGTAGTCTGCAAGGCTCCGCACGGATCGACAACCTCTCCAACCGATTCACCCAGCGCCGCCTTCGACAATGCAGCCGGCCGGGCGGGCGTGCCATTGCGCCCGATGAATTCACGGCGATCCGCTGTGTAACTGGTAATGTCGCCACTCATCGCCAGGAACGACACCAGATCGGCGTACTCCTGGTCAAAATAATTCTGACCAAAGAGCGACGCCGAACTCGCATCGTATGATGTATATACATGTTGCTGGGTCAACTCACGTGTGACACCAAGCACCCATTCGACGTAACTGGTAACGGTGACACGTTTTGGCGACCGGCCAGTATTCGTGATTTGCAGCGTACTGATCTTGACCGGATCGTTTGCCGCCATCCCAACCTTCAGCGACGTGTGAATGTCTCCGTGGTCATGCTCGAAGATCGAATATCCATGACCGTGCTTCACAACGTATGCCGTCATCTCCCGAATTGGCGCGGGCGTCGGGGTCCATACGTCGCCAGTCTCCTCGTCGCGGAGATAGATGCAATCACTGCACGGATCCCGTACGGGATCATTGTGCCACGGTGTAAGCCGGTAAAAGAAACTGCTTTCGGCCCAGGTGCAGCTACTTCCACTTTCAGTTATGACGAAGCCGGCACCCGGATTCGCGACAACGTTCGACCACGGAGCGGGGGGAAGCTCGGTTCCAATGAGTCTCAGTTCGTATTCACCGGCATCGTTGAAGAATCCGAATCCGTTTGTGATACGAGGATCTGCAGGAGCCTTCTTCGCTACGGGGTTTGCTGTTCTGCGCGCATATCTCGGGGGAACCGGCGCATCCGGTCGACCCGCGTAATCACTTTCATCATCGGGAAACTCAAGCAGCGAGCCCAGACCCAATCCGTCGCATCTTACGTGCAGTCGCGCCATCGCGCGGATCAACGTGATGTCATCCGGCTTCAGCACGTCCGTTCGACGAATGAACACGCCGCCCGGCCGGTCGATCAATCCCGCTTCGCTTGACGCCATCACGGTTGACGTGAGTGCGTCGTTCAATTCCTGCAGATACGATGCGGGGCGCTCGTTCAGAATGACGAGGTCCGACGTTACTCCCTTGAGCCTCCAGTAGTGATGCGCCTGCAACAACTGCCTGACGCTGGGAAGCCCTTCGACTGCGTCGATGGTTGCGAGGAGGATCGGGTTATCGCCAGAAATGCCGAGTGGCCAGAGCGACTGTTGGCCATGAGTATTGGCGTGAAGTTCGGTTCCAGTCGGTCGCAATTGTGGATGCGGGTACATCAGATATCCAGCGAACTGCTGATAAATCGCAGCTTCGCTCGGCGATATCCCGAGATCGCGCAACTCCGCCTGCGCCTGCGCCCAGCTGAGGTCGAGCGCTCGGCGAGCACTGAACGGATCATCATAGAGATCCGACAATTCGACAGCACGGTCCCTTGTTTCCGCGACCAGGGTTGTAAAACTCACCTGCACGGACTTGCCAGCAGCTACGCGAACACGGACGCGTAGCGCAAAGATCGGATCCAGCGGTGCGCCCGCGGAGTTCGACAGGTCGCCCGCCGCCTCCATCGCTTCGGGGTGGCGTACCGATTTCCCACGACCTATGAACTTGGCCCGATCGGTCTCGTAGCTGACAGCACCAATCCGCTCCGGACCCGTCGCCACGACATGCGCTCCCCAGTATACCTTCTCCCCCGCCGATCTCGGCCGGCGCGTCGCGATTATCGTGGAGTGTTCACCGATCCATTCAGTCTCGACGAACAGATTCCCGAACGCAGGGTGTTGCCTGTCGGTGGCGAGTGACTGCAACACGATTTCGGCGTAACTCGTGAGCTCGATGTCGCGACTTATTGCGGATCGGTTCGTGACCGTCACTCGCCGGACTTCCGCCGCGTCGTCGGATGATACGACCACTTCCATCACCGTATCTACGTCGCCGTCTCGACGATGAAACTCCGCACGGTCGCTCGCGAATGATACGTGATAACTGTCCGCATCGACAGCTACGGGTTGGTGCGCCGCACTCCATACTCGGCCGGTAGATATGTCCTTCACATAGATCCACTCGCCGTAGTTGTCACGTGTGGTATCGCGCCGCCACCGGGTTACGACAATGTCGCCGTAACGGCTGTAACCGCCGCCGGCGTTGCTGATCATAGTCGTGTAGGGAACATTACCCAGCAGCGCAATTGTGGGTTGCGGCGTGTAGGCTGTGTTCGTTCCTCGTACCGCAGGCTTCGCAGTTTCGGATGGAGTCATCGGAACAGGCTCATCTTCGTTGCCTGTACGCTGCACCACGAGACGTCGCGGGATGCGTTCCTGCAGCACGAGATCGTTGGACCGCACAAGTGGATCCGCGTGGAAACGCCGCTGCCACACCTGGCGTTGGAGCGCATTGGTCAGCGCAACCAGACTCATTCCGATGTGGTGGGCCATGTAGGTCCCCACCACGGCGCGTGTGGAACCAGGAAGCGGACGCGTGTAGTCTATCGCGTCACGGAAGCCGTACGGCCCGAGCGATCCCTCGCTCTCAAGTACCGTCAGGTTGCGCAGCGCCTGACGCGGCTCGATAAGCATCGCAAGCACCGTTGCGTACGGTGCTATGACAAGATCCTTGTTCAGCCCGCGCTTGAGCGCAAGGTCAGGAACACCAAATCCACGGTACTGATAGATCTGATTTCTATCTCGAACGTTGTACGCGGACTCAGACACACCCCACGGAACCTTCCGCTCTGCTCCATATAGTATCTGACGCCGTACTGCACCATGATATGTCTGATCCAGAAGCGTGAACGGGTACGACTGCGTGACCAGTACCGGCATCAGGTACTCGAACATGCTGCCGCTCCACGAAGCCAGCGCTCGGATCCCGCGATCCGAAGTCAGCGATCGGCCAAGGTGGAACCAGTGCTCCACGGGAACATCACCCTTCGCAATCGCTATGAATGACGCGAGTCGAGCCTCCGATGCGAGCAGATCGTAATACGAATTGTCATACGAATTGGCGCTCGTCTGGAACCCGATCGAGAATAATTTGCGTCGCTCGTCATACAGGAAGGTGAAGTCCATTTCGGTCGCGTACGCAAATGCCCGATCGGCAATTGTTCGCAAACGCGCGCATTCATCGCCCACATCCTCGCCCGGCGCCACCGTGCCCTGCATTCGTTCGCCCGACTTCGCGGCTACTATTCCGCCCGCGAGTTCGTGTCCGGCGATCTGCATCTCGATTGTGCGTGGCTGCAATGAGTGGATGATCTGAATGCACGCCTGCTTCAGTGCGATGAAATGACCCGCGAGATTACCGCTGTCCACCGTAGACACGTACGCAGGTTCCAGCACCTCCAGGCTCGTCAGATCGTACCAGTTGTAGAAGTGGCCGCGATACCGATGCATTCGCCCGAGCGAATCGAAGATCCGCTCAAGCCGCTCGATCATGTCCTGGCGCGTGATGAAGCCGAGGTCGGCCGCACTTACCGTAGACAGCAGCTGCAGCCCTATGTTAGTTGGCGATGTGCGCAGCGCGATCTCGGGCTCCGGCTCCTCCTGAAAGTTGTCCGGCGCGAGCCAACTCGTGCTTTCGCTTACGAAATGATTGAAAAACTCCCAGTGCAACCGTGCATAACGCTCCGCACGCGCTCGTTCCGCGTCGGCGAGTTTGATTTCACCAGGTATTGCCGGAGCAGACAGCGCTGCCGCAATGCTTGGCGAGGCAATCCACAGAAACGCCAGTGGTAGTGTCGCAATCAGCGCGAGTGAGCTGGCACCCAGGCTGCCATCGCCGTTGTACACCTTGAATATTGCGCCGGCCGCCACGAGCGCACCGATCGCAACGGCAGGCCACATGCGGCGATACACCTCACGGTCGCCGCCGCGACGCATTGCGCGCTCCACCTGCGACGCGGTCTGCCACTCAAGCATGTGACGATGCGTGATGTACAGGCGCGTGAGAGTGCGCACTATTGCATCCGCCGATACCCACGCCTGATGCGGCAGGAATGTAATCGCAAGCCCAAACTGCGCCGCGTTCCCGACAAAGTCGCGCATCACCGCGCCGTAGTACGCCTGCAGTGACTGATCAGTGGGCGGCTGAATCAGTTCAAGGGTAATTGCGAACAACCACGGGAAGGCAACCAGGAGCAGCACTACCAACGTCCACAAAAGCGGAGTACCTGGAAGTACAAACCAGCCAGCCACAAGAAGCAACGCCAGTGAAAGCTCTACGACGGAGCGCCGGAGATTATCGAAGATCTTCCAGCGGGACAGCGTGGACAGCCGATTCCGTTCCGGGCCATCCGGACCTGGCACCGTCGCTCCGAGCCACTTGAGAATCTGCCAGTCGCCACGAATCCACCGATGCTTGCGGCGTGTATACGCCAGATATCGTGTTGGATAGTCGTCGTACAGTTCGATGTCAGTCGTGAGTCCGGCACGTACGTATGTCCCCTCTATCAAATCGTGCGACAGCAGCGTGTTCTCAGGAAATCGCCCATGCGTGGCTTCCTCGAACGCATTCACATCATAGATGCCCTTCCCCGTGAAACTTCCTTCGTCGTACAGGTCCTGGTAGACGTCCGAAACCGCAGTAGTGTAGGGATCGACCCCCGGGTGTCCGGAGTGTACGGCCGCGAACTTCGAGCGATATGCACTCGTCAACGCCACTCCAACGCGTGGCTGAAGAATTCCATAGCCCTCGGTGACGCGGCCGAGCGTCTCGTTATAGCGCGCGCGATTGAGCGGGTGCGACATCGTTCCAACGAGTTGCGCTGCCGCCCCTCGAGGCAGCACTGTGTCAGAATCGAGCGTGATCACATAGCGGGTATCCGCGAGCAACGCTGGATCACCGGCGATTGTCGGGAACGCACTCGACGGACCGCCACGAAGAAAGCGGTTGAACTCCGCGAGCTTGCCGCGCTTTCGCTCCCAGCCCATCCACACGCCTTCAGTCGGATTCCACTTTCTCGCACGGTGAAATACGAGAAACGGCCCTCTCCCCGCTGAGGCCTTGTACTTGGCGTTGAGCCCCTCAACACCACGTTCGATTGCTTCGATCACGTGAGCGTCAACAACGAGCGTTTCCATCTTTGCGTCGGTGAAGTCACTCAGCACGACGAAGTTCAGGTTCGCGTCGGGATTGGCGAGGTACTGCACTTCCACATGCTCGAGCGCTTCGCGAACGCCAGCTACCGTGGCGAGCAGCGTCGGCACCACCACTGCTGTGCGCGCGTGATTGGGAATCCCATCTTCACGAAAATCCATCTTGGGAAGCAGATGGGGCGGCACGATGAGCGTTACGAGCCTGTTCACAACCGCCACGCCAACCTCGCTCGCGGGAACCGCAAGCAGCAGCATCACCACGAGCGCGAACCCGATTGTCGAAATCGGTGCAATCGAGATTACGAGAGCGCAGACAAGCAGCGCAACCGTACCAATCACTCCGAAGTAGATGACGCTCGGATGATGTTTGGCCCAACGATATACGTTTTCCCCGAACGTGGGCTTGTAGGCCGTACGCTCTTCCAGCTTCAGCCGGCCTGCGGCGACCAGCCAGTAGCCGACATGTCCCATGCGCGGATCACCAGGATGCTCGCGGGCAAGCGCCAGCACTTCGTTCGCGATGGAATCCTCGTCGCGCTTCGTCCGCTTTGCGATCTGTTCAATCACATGGCGGTACTCGTCGCGCGAACCGAACGTCATGTCGGAATAGACATGGGCCGGGTCGTCACGAAGGAGTTTTTCCGTGACACTCTGTGATTCGACGAACTCGTTCCAGTCCAGGCGCGAAATCATGCGCAGGCTCTGGATGCTGTTCGTAATCGTCACCTGCGTGATCGCAACACGTCGGTTCGAGCGTGTTACAGCGTCTTCCGCGCTCAGTCCGTCCTCGGCGATCCACTGCTCCAGCCACACCAATGGGGTGAAATTGGTCTGATAACTGCGGATCTGCCCCAGGAACCGCGCTACGAAGGTCGGACTGAGTTGCGGGTGATTATCGATGAACGCAGACAGCGTCTGCGACAACGCGTCGGATGACTCGGCGCTTGCCATACGCATCCGCTCCGCCCATGTATCGGCTTCCTGCACTTCTGCCAGACGCGCTGCCGTACGGAGTGCCATCCGGCGGATGTTTTCGACAAGTCCGAGTCGCAGCATCGTAGGTATCGCCCACAACTCACCGAGTCGGAGAAGCGACACGCGTTGGAACTCGCGCGTGAACAGAGTGATGTTGTCGAGATCAAGCCGACCTTCCGTGTGAGCGATCAGTTCGATCGCCAGTTCGTACACTCGCGGATATCCGGCAAGTGTGCCACTGGCAAGCTTGGGCAGTTCGTTGTAATACTTGCTAGGCAGTGCCATGCGTACTTCGCGCATGTGCTCCTGCACTATGTAATAGTTGTCGAGCAGCCACTCGCCCGCTGACGAGATGTCGATTCCGTGCGCCGCGGCGTCGCTCAGCGCATGCTGAATCTCCCGCAGGACGACACGCGTGTCGTCCAGCCGCCGTAGCAGCGGTCCGGGGCCGCGATGACTCGGCGGGGGGCTGATCTTCTCCTGGCGCGCAACTGCACGAGCGCGCTCAGCGAGTCGATCTACCCCGAGCACTTCGCCGCGGATGGGCGCTACAAGATGAGCTCCGCGCGCGCCGTCTTCATCCGAGCCAGTCCAGGAAAGGAATCGCTTGAGAAGGTTCTTTTCGGTTTTGGGGGGAGTAGCAGTAGGCACGTAGCGAAAGTTAAGTGCGCCGCGGGGGCATTGCCCCGGAATTACATGCCGATTGACTCAGCGTGAGGCGGCCCCCGCGATCGGATACCACTCGCTATTGCACGTAGTACGCCTTGATAGCCGCCGAGACTACGGCATCTCGACCACGAGCAGGATCCGTGAGATGCTGCAGCACTCCGTCGTCCACGAGTTCGTCCCACACCTGCTTTACCCAGATGACAAAGTGCTCAGCGCTCAAGCCGCTCACTCGCGCTGCCGTTGCTGCAGTGACCAGAGCATCGCTCATCACCGGTGGCAGCTTCGAGGAAAACCTGGTCGACTCAGAGCAGTACGCTCTGAGGGCACTACGAAACGCCGCCGCCTCATGGTTGCTGAGCACGGAGAGAATATACTACGTATGTTTCCGGTGCGACACCAGACGATTCGAGTCACTTACCAGATCTCCTCGCCGTCTTTTCAGGCGCTGATCAGGCGCTGATCAGACACTGATCAGGCGGCCGCCAGCGGAACCAGTTGGGTCATGTCGGCGACCGCCCTCCGGCACGAAGCCAGGGCGTCAAGGACTGCTGGATCGTAGATTGTTCCGCGCCCTTCCGCGAGTATTCCGGAGGACACTTCCCAAGGCAACCCGGCGCGGTATGGCCGATCCGCCGTCAGTGCCTCGTAAACATCTGATACACACAGAATCCTGGCGGTCAGGTCAAGTCGGTTGCCGCTCAGATGCCATGGGTAGCCACTACCGTCCAGGCGCTCATGGTGCAATGCGGCTGACCAGGCGAAGTCGCGGAACGCCGGCACGCGGGAGAGTATCTCCCACGTGAAGAACGGGTGCCGCTGCACTGCCGTTCGCTCCGCGTCCGTGAGAGAACCAGGCTTGTCCAGAATGGAGTTGGAAACGCCCAGCTTTCCGATATCGTGCAACAGTCCCGCGCGATACACACGACGCTGAGTCGCGGCGTCGAGCCTCATCTCGCGAGCAATGCCCAGTGCGTATGCCGCGACGTTGCGCGAATGCGCGAACGTGTACGGTGACTTCGCATCGATGATATCGGCGAACGCTCTCGCAATCGCATCGAGATCGTCTTCGCCGACCCACCGCATCAACGACACTGGCTCCGCAGCGATCACTTCGTCCGTCGGGTCAGTGCTGTCCAGCCGTTCCCACCAATCCGACTCATTACGCCACGATACTACTCGGTCCACCAACGATGGATCGAACCAGCTGCCGCTCCGCGCCTTGGCGACTTTCAGTGCAGCCCTGGAGCCATCGTGCTGATGAAATACATCGACCACCTGCGCGAGTCCGGCAATGCGCGACATGATCGGAATGGCCGGACCCGAAAGTCCATCCGGATGTCCCTTGCCGTTCCAGTGTTCGTCGAGATGCCGCACGGCTTCTGCTGTAGCCTGAGGGAACCCGAGGCGCACCGCGATGTCGGCGCCGCGCTCGCAGCGAAGTCCCATGATCTCTCTCATGACTTCGTCGCTTCTTGCGACATCAACGAAGTGCTTCACTTTCGATGACAGATCGCCCGCGAGGCCAACTGTACGTGCAGTCTGGATAGCGAGCGCGATCTTGTTCTGTCGGTCCACCGACTTCATTCGCGGCTTCAGTTCACGGTCGTCCGTTCCAAAGAGCTGGCAGAGTCGCGCAGCGTTGCTCGAGCACCCGGCGTCCTTGAGAAGGATCGCATAATAAAGGGCGCCCTTATCTACTGGCGAGAGTCCAATCTCATGCCCCAGGCGCATGCCAATGAGGCAGCTCCGCATTGTGTGGCCTATGGGCTGTCCTTCGGTAAGATCGAGAGCGCAGGACAGTGCAGAAAGCACCTCGGACAGGTTGACACGCGCGGCCATAGTAACCGCAAGTGTCGGCTACGCGCGCCATGGAGTTTACCGGTCAGGTCCCGCCATACCACTCGTAGCCCTGATCGCTCCAGTACCCCCCGTTTCGCTTGGGCATAAATACAATCTTTGTGAGATATTTGGTGTTCTTGTAGCCGAGTTTTACCGGGGAAAAGAGACGAGCAGGTGCCCCATGTCCAGCCTCGAGCATCTTGCCGTCCAGTCCATAACAGATAAGCGTCTGCGGATGCATGGCGCTCTCCATATCCCAGCTTTCGTGGTAGTCGTTGTCGAATGACTGGAAGTCCACGTATTGCGCGTCCGGCATCGCACCAGCAGCGCGTGCGAGATCGCTCATGCGACAGCCGGTCCATGTTTCAACTGCGGTCCATCCTTCCACACAGAAGTGGTTCACGCGTTGTGTGATGCGCGGCAGCTTTTGCAGCATGTCCATGGTGAGAGTCATGGGATTCTTCACCAGGCCGGAAACCTCGAGTGTCCAGGTACCGCGTGCCGCGGTATCCCACACCGGAACTGTATCGGATATGTAATATTTTGGTAGCGCAGTTCCTGCATTCCGCCAGCGCGAAGCCGGTGAATCCATCGACGTATGGCGGAACAATCCGCGCTCCAGCGTTTCGTTCTTTCGCATCGCGTACTTCAACAGCTTGTCTGCGCCCTTCGGTCCGCGCGATCCACACGCCGCGAGCAGCCATGCAGTGGTAATACCGCCGGTAGCGGCAAGGAAATCACGTCTCTGCATCTGCATCGCTCCTTGCACGTCTGAAGAGATGATAGAAGGGTCGCCCATCCCGCAATTCCGGCGCGCGCTCCGGATTGTATTTACCGGTCACAATGGAACGTATCGAATACGGATCGACTGCAAACACCATGAAGATGTGCGCCACCGATAGTAGTACCAGCGCCAGCATCACAAGGAAATGCCAGTAACGGGCGTACACATACCCACCCATCAGATTGGTAAGGGGCGCAAGCGACACCGGCTTCCACACGGCCAGCCCCGTAATTACCGCGAGCGCCGCGAGGATTGGGAGTGCGAAATACGTCGCTTTCTGTAACGCATTGTGCTTGCCCTGGCGCGGATGCTTGCTGCGCACAAACAGGTAGAACTTGATCATCTCGCGCGCATCGCGGATGTCACCGCGTCGCGGGACAAGGTCGCGCCACTCGCCATGCAGATAGATGAATATTGTGTACGCGATACCGTTCAACACGAACAGCCACATCATCGCGAAGTGCCAGTTGCGCGCACCCGCAAGCCAGGCGCCGAATGTCGCCCAGTGTGGAATCGACTGTCCGGCGAACGGATAGCAGCAGAAAGTCTCGCCACGACGCGCGAACATCGGATAGGCGTTGAATATCTGCAACCCGCTTCCGATCATGATCACGAGTGCAACTGCATTCACCCAATGGGTCAGCCGAACGAACCAGTGGTGTCGATCTACCGCCATGAATAGTCCTCCAGTCGCTCAGCCGTGAAACGTAAACAGCGTTCCCGGGTCAAACATATACCTATCAGGTTTACAATGGCGAAGTACGTTGCACAGCACATATTGGATTCGTGTGAACTCGAGAGCTATGGCTGAGCAGTGGAATCGGCGTGTAGAGGGGCACCCTCAAAGGCGAATCAAAGTTTCTCTGGCGACGAGCGCAGTGGCGTTGCTGCTGCTTGCTGCGTGCGTCCCGCCGCGTCCTCTCGTTATTACGGCTCGGCCGGCAATCGAGGCCAACCGCCCGGACCAGAGGCACGCTCCCAAGCCCGCTCTCCGTTTCTACGATACCTACTGGGATGCTCTAGCGGACGCGAATCTTCAATCGGCCTGGATAGTCGCGGAGTCGAGCGAGCAGCGTACGCTTGCAGACGCAATCGACGCCTTCATGAACGGCCGGGACACCGAGGCTGATTCGGCCGTCCGCACCATCCTCGGCGCAAAGGATTCACAGGTTCGATCGGCGGCGCGAATCACTTACGGCGCAATTCTCAGCTCCGAGGGCGACTGGTCGCGGCTTGCGACCTACGTAGCAGCGGCCGACCGCGAAAAACGCGACGCTGCCGGCGTGGAGAGCTGGGCGCCTGCCTTCCGTAACGTGTCCACCAGCATCACATTCGCAGACACGCTATCCGAGCTGCCGCTCACGCGTTCGGTTACCGGCGTCGCAATCATCCCGGTGAGCGTGAATGGTGTCAAGCGCCATTTCTGGCTCGATACCGGGACCAGTATCACCATTCTCACCAACAGCGTAGCCGACGCAGCAAAGGTCGTCGGCATGGGTAGCGATACGCTGGAAATGGTCAGTGCGGTCGGGCGCGTTTCCACGAGATCTGCGGTCGTGCGTTCGCTCAAGCTGGGTCAGGTCGCTGTCACCAACGCGCCAGCGATGATCGTGAGCGACCTCGCGCTGCAGATCCGGGAGAAGGAGAGCGGGATGCCCCCGGTGCCGATCGATGGGGTCATCGGGTTCGACGTCATCCGCAAACTGGACCTCACCATTGACGACGAAGATGGTCGAGTGATCATCCGAAAGCCCTCGCTGCGTACGCTCGACGACAGCCATCCCCGCAACCTTGCCTGGTTCGGAATCCCGATCGCTACGCTGCTCTCCAAAAACGGCTCCGCAATCCACCTGCTGCTCGACACGGGCGCGGGCGAGACCTTCGGCACGCCCGGGATGGCGCAGAAGAGCGGCGCTCACTGGCGAGCCGCCGAGCGACGGACCGTTCAGGGCTTCGGCGGTACCAAGGTCGAAACGGGGATCGTCATCCCCGAAGTTCAGCTGTTCCTCGGCACCACCCCGCTGTCGTTCAAGCGAATTTTCCTGTACGGTGCGACCTATCCGACGATTTTCAAGCTGGACGGGACGCTTGGCTCCGACATTGGGCGGGGAGGTACGGTCCGAATCGATATGACCAACGGGCGTCTCGATATATCAGGAAAGTGATATCCCCGGTGAGCGAGTCTGTCGCGCCTGTGATCCCGCTTCTGACCCCGCTTGTGATCGCGGTTCCGGAAGCAGTACATTTGTAGAATGCCCGCTGAAAACAACGAAAAACTGACAGGCCCACACAGTGGATGGATTGGAGTCGGTTCCGCTCTATTGCTGACTCTCGCCACCTGGGGGTTTCTCTATTTCCTCCACGTCACACAATGGCACGACCCGATCAACCCGATCTCGCCGAATGAGAAATCGACGGTAATCCAGCCCGCAGCGACACCGGCTGCGACACCGGCCGCGCCAGCAAAAACAGCGCACTAGGGCGAATCAGTCGTCGGTCGTCAATGACATCAAAGCTCGTCTGACTTTATAACGAGCAGTTTCTCCGCCTGCATGTCGCGCATCGAGTAACCGATCCCGCCGACGCCGAGCCCTGAAGTACGCCGACCGGAGAACGGCATCCAGTCCACGCGAAAGGTCGTGCTCTCGTTGACCATCACGGCAGTTGCATCGAGCTTTCGAAACGCGCGCAGTGCAGTGTCGAGTGAACGTGTGCAGATTGCGGACTGAAACGAAAACGGCAACGCGTTCGCGCGAGCTATCGCCTCATCCATATCATCGTACGGATACACGCACACCACCGGCCCGAACACTTCGAGTCTGCTGACTCGCGCGTCCGCTGGCGGCTCGTACAACAACGTGCACTCGTAACACGTGTCTGAAATGCGCTTGCCGCCGCACAACACCCTGGCACCGCCGCTCTTCGCCTCTGCGACCCATTCCTCAATGCGATCGACTTCCGATGGCGCGATGAGCGGACCGACGTCTGTATCACCAAGCGTCGGATCACCCACGCGAAGTTTCCGGATGCGCTCGGCAAGTGTATCGGCAAGTTGTTTCGCAATCGAACGGTGAGCAAAGATTCGCTGAATTGACACGCACACCTGACCCGCGTGATAGAACGATCCCTTCACCAGCGTCGGCAACATCTTCTCAATGTCAGCGTCCTCCGCAACGATTACCGGCGCGGAACCGCCATGTTCCAGCGCGCAGTGCGTGCCCGGCGGAAGTTTTGAGCGCAACATCCAGCCGACCTTCGCACTTCCGATGAAAGTCAGAAATGCGATGCGTGGGTCGGTAGCGAGACGTTGTGTTAGCGCGTGGTCGGTTGGAACGACAACCTGACACCAGCCATCCGGCAACCCAGCGTCGTGCAACATCTTCGCAAACTCAAAGCATGACATCGGCGTTCGTTCTGCGGGCTTTGCAATTACCGGGCAGCCCGCCGCGATCGCTGTAGCAACCTGATGTACAATCAGATTCAACGGATGGTTGAATGCGCTGATCGCTACTACCGGTCCGCCGGGTTCAAGTGTGGTGTACGCCATGTGATGTGACGACGATGCGTTGAGCCGCATCGGGATTTCGCTACCGTGCTGCGTACGCAGAACATCGATGCAGGCTCGCACTGAGTCGGCCGCGCGGATGGTTTCTGCTCGCGCATCCACCAGCGGCTTACCACCTTCCTGTGCGATCGTCATTGCGAGCTGTTCCACATCGTCGTCGATCCGATCGGCGACTTTGCGAAGAATTGCAATACGCTCGGCGGGCTCCAGCCAGTGGGACTTATCGTTGAACAGTGCGGAAGCGGTGGAGAGCGCTTTCTCGATCACTGTCGCGTCTGCTACAGCGAAAGTCGCAATTGCAGACCGATCATACGGCGAGAAAACCGTGGCGTCGCCGGCTTTGGACTTCGCGCCGGGCGCAAAGAGCTGATAGTGCGGAAGAGACTGTGGCATTGTGGTTACCAGAATGGGGGCACTCGTGCGTCGGCGACTACTGGTCATTCATCGTCGTCGTGGACTCAGTACCTGTATTGGAAACATATCGCGTTTTTGACCGATGTACTCCAATCCGGAATCCGCCGTTTTCGTCGAACGGACACACCAAAAGTCAACGCTGAATTGTTAGCGAATGACGACGTTTGCGCTTCGGCAATTTGCACGGTTTGGGCACGGATGCTGCTTTAGGGAGGAGACATATCCGGCTCCATGATGCGCAGAATCACCATGTAGGATCATCCCCCCAACCGGTAATGAAAGATGACAAAAGACAAAGAAACCATCTCAGTTCTGAACGACCTGATCGAAACCTGCAACGATGGTGTGAAGGGTTTTCGCACCGCGGCAGAATCCGTGACGGGTCCGCGCGCGAAGACAGTATTTGCAACCCGTGCCACCGAGATCGAAAAGGCGAGCCACGAGTTGGCCGCAGACGTCCGTAAGCTGGGTGGCGAACCCGAAGACAGCGGAAGTGCCGCTGGCGCTGTGCACCGGGGATGGCTTGATCTCAAAGCCGCAGTCACCGGCGGCGACGACGACGGAATCCTGGCAGAGTGCGCGCGCGGCGAAGACCACGCCATCAAGACGTACGATAATGCACTCAAGAAGGATCTTCCGGCGCAGACCCGGACAATGATCCAGAACCAGCGCAATGGCGCGATCGCGAATCTCGATATCGTTCGGCAGATGAAGAAAGCTGCCTGACAAGCGCGGCAGGTGGGAGAGTTTGGGGGAGCGATAGCAATCGCTCCCCCAACTTTCTGCGTCCATGGATTAGATATTCAGCTTCGCACCTAGGTGGATGGTGCTGCCGTAGCATTCCCACTGCATGGCGTAGTCGCGACTGGGCGTACCGCGGGTCAATACGCGTCGGGAGACTGACGATGGCTGACGTAGAGATGCAGATCGTGGATCTCGATCCCGCAGACCCGCTCAAATTCGCGCTTGATCAGTACGCCAAGCAGCTCGTCGCGGGCAACTCCCGGACTCTCCCCGACCGCGGCCTGGAGGTCTTCATGCGGGATCTCGCCAAGATCGGCGGGACTCAAGCGGGACTCAAGCGGGACTCAAACGGGACTCAAAAGGCTCGTCCGAACGGAATGGGCGCCGGAACCACCCCTCCGGGTACAAAACCGCCCTGGCTATAGGTAGATTTTGCGACTCTGGTGGAACCGCGCGATAAGGGGAGCAGCTATCAGAAGATTGGGGCAGCCGGTCCGGTGCCACGTAGAAAGCCGTAGGTATTTGGGCGGCCCGCAGCTAGTAAATTCGGCCAGGTAGCTCAGTCGGTAGAGCAGCGGACTGAAAATCCGCGTGTCGGCAGTTCGATTCTGCCCCTGGCCATTGAGGTAAGTGCGTCACCGACTCGTCCGACTCCGGACATGCATCCCTTTGCGAAAACGGCACGCACT
>JBDTAW010000229.1:0-15225 GCA_039924445.1 Gemmatimonadaceae bacterium | reverse complement strand
ACTGCGAATGCCCACACCAGCGGGCCGACAATTGCGGCAGCACGAGCTGATAGAACCATAAGACCGAAGAATCGACCTGCTTCTTCATCGGGTATCAATCTCAGCAGCATTGGGCGTTCTGCGACATTGACTCCGCCATAGATGAAGCCGATCATCGCACCGACAATCCAGAACGCCTGCCGTGACGGCGCCAGAATCATGGCGATGAGTAGTACTATCCATGCGCCAATAACGATCATAAGAGTGTTCTTTGGTCCAATTCGGTCAGTCAACCGTCCCCAGACCCACGCTCCAAAAACGGCAGGTATGGTGAGGACCACAAACAGTGTCGTTTCGGTTCCTTGCTTGAATCCCATCGCGACCACGGCGTAAAGCGCCATGAAGCTGATGATCGTTCCCATCGCATCCTGGTAGATGAATGATGCGATTATGAATCTCAATGTTCCTGGATACTTGCGCGATTCACGAATTGTGTTGGCGACGTCGTGGAATGCCTTCTTCCATGGAATAACCTGGCGCACACGTGACGGGAAATGATCGCGGCAGAATATGAACAGCGGTATGCTGAAAACAAGGTACATCAGCGCCGTTGGAGCAAATGTCGCCGCCCGTCCACCTGAGTGAGCAAACGGGAATATTGTTCTCAGTGTATGCATGAACCCGGTTGGCAACGCGCCGATCACCGGAAGTGTGCCGTCGAAGAATGGCTTGATCATCAACACACCGAGGATCGATCCCACGTAGCCAAGCAACGCACCCAACCCGGAGAGCCGACCCCACCTGTCGGGAGGTGCAAGCTCTGGCATCATCGCATTGTAGAAAGGAAGTGCGCCCTGATATGCGTAATTCGCGGCGACAAATGCAGCTATTACAAAGAACAGCGGCAAGCCGCCGATCACATAGTTGCCCACAGGTGCTGGGTTCAGTACGGACTCGCCGACGTGTGGTATGAAGTGCTGGCCCACCGCACCGATAGCTGCCGTTGAGGCGACCGCAATTAGCGTGAACCCGACTACCCAGGGTTTTCGCCGTCTGGTCACATCCGATATTGCGCCGAGTACGGGGATCGAAGTCATGACGAGGATCGAGGCCAATCCGTTCCCGACCGCAACGTCGGTGTTTGAGCCATGGAGATCCGAGACCATCCACACCGCGAAATACAGCGTGGCGATGTTCATCGAGAAGATCGTATTTGCGAAGTCGTACAGCGCCCAGCTCCAGCGCTCTCTTGCTGGAGCCATCACCCTCACTAGGGGCAGCCCCGGTTCCTCGCCTCCGGCCGAACCAGTTGCGATATCGATCATGGCCACCAAAATACAAATCCATTATCGATCCCGCTCGGCGCTATTACAACTCCAGGTCCTGTCGCCCGAGAGCCGCTGGCGCGCTGACACGTCCGCGAGTCGCGGCGAGCGCGATCAAGGTCAGCACGTACGGAAAGGCGAGAAAGAGCTGGTATGGCAGGTTCGTCCCGATGGCCTGGAAGTAGAACTGGAGCGCGCTTGCCGCACCAAATATCAGGGCCGCAAGCACAGTACCGAGCGGATTCCACCGCCCAAGGACTACAATCGCGATTGCGATGAAGCCCCGGCCGGCAGACATCCCCTCGACAAAGGTTCCTGCCTGGGCAAGCACAAGGGTCGCTCCACTCACTCCGCCCAAGGCTCCGCCGAACAGGACGGCGGTAAATTGCACCCGCTTGCCGCGGATCCCGGCCGCGATAGCCGCGGCCGGGTTTTCACCCATGGACCGCAATGCGAGACCAGCGTGCGTGCGGTACATCCACCAGCTGACTACCGGAATCAACGCATAGAGCAAGTAGGTGATCGAGGGCTGGGCGAATAACGCCAAGCCTACTACCGGGATTTTGGAGAGGAACGGAATTGCGGTGGCGTTGAGCGTCGGGGTGTTCAGTGCTGCGCCGGCACTTCCATATATGAGTCGGTAGAGTGTCCCAGTTCCCCCCAAAGCAAGCAACGTGACGGCCGTCCCAGTGATGATCTGATCCGCGCGCAGGGCTACAGCGAACAGCGCGAATATCGCAGCCACGGCCAAACCGCAGATTGCGCCAAAAAAGAAACCCGCCCAAACACCACCATGCGTGGCGCCAACGACTGCTCCAAGCGCTCCCGCAATGATGCTGCCTTCCAGTCCAATATTGATTATCCCGCTGCGCTCGGTGACTGTCTCTCCAAGTGCCGCGAGCGCCAGTGGAGTCGCCGTGCGAACGACTCCTTCCAGGAACGCTTCAGTTCCGCTGGTCACGTCGCCGCCACAGAATGGCGTGAACGAGAGCGGAGTTGTGCAATTGCGATGACCGCAAGAATCACCACCGCTTCGATCACAGATGCGGTGGTTGAGGGTATCCCTGCATTGCGCTGCATTGTGCTGGCTGCTGTTTCCAGTGCGCCAAACAGAATCCCGGTGCCAATTACACCCAGCGGATTGAGACCGGCGAGCAAGGCGACAGCGATGGCGGTATATCCGTAACCGGGTGAAATGTTCTCGTATAATGCGAACGTTACGCCGCAAACTTCGACACCGCCGGCGATGCCAGCGATCGCGCCACTCACGATGAACGCACCCGATGTCACGCGGGGCACGTTGATCAGGCCGGCGCTACGAGCTGCAAAGGGACTCATGCCACTAGCCCGGATCCTGAATCCAGTCGCCGAATACTTCATCACCCACCATGTCACACCGGCAAGCAATAGCCCGAGAATAAAGCCCCAGTGCAGTCGAGTACCACTGATGAGAATTGGCATGCGTGCGCCCGCGACGATGCTGTCTGTCTGGGGGAAGACGTGCGTTGACTCCTGCAACGGTCCGCGCACGAGATAAGATGCGCTGTACGTCGCAATGAAGTTGAGCATGATCGTGCTGATTACTTCAAGTACTCCGAACCGGGATCGTAACCACGCAGCTATGGCGGCCCATATCCCTCCTGCAATCGCACCCGCAACGAGCGCTAGCGGAAGCGCTAACCATCCAATCGTGGCCGGTGCACTCACTCCAACCCACGCCGCTGCTGTCGCTCCAGCGATGAACTGGCCATCAGCGCCGATATTCCAGATTCCGGCTCGAAATGCTATCGCGACTGCGAGGCCCGCGATCATGAGTGGCGTGGCATGCACGAGCATATCCACGATAAATGCTGTCGTTGGGCTCATGGGGCCGTAACGCCAAGCATGGCACGACCGATGGACTCATAATCGTTTCCACATTCGCACACATTACCCGCGTACACAACAACCACTCGATCGGCAAGCGATACGATCTCATCCAGGTCCGAAGAGTAGATCACAACGGCGGCCCCGGAATCACGCGCCTCGATGATCCGACCTCTTACTGCCGCGGATGCACGGATATCCAATCCCCTTGACGGGTTCTCCGCGACAAGCGCGACATGAGCCCACTCGATCTCTCGGCCGACAACCAGCTTTTGTTGATTGCCGCCGGACAGTGTCGATGCATGCACGTTCTCATCCCGTGCACGGACATCGTAGGTCCCGATGAGGCTGCGGGTTCGATCGCCGATCGCAATCCAATCCATCACCCCCCGTCTTGCACCAGCGCCAGCAAGCGCAACATTGTCACGCAATGATAGATCCGGGATGAGCGCATCACGCTGTCTGTCTTCCGGAATGAAGCCGACGGTCGGGGGAAGCGTAACCACACCCGAAGTCGCATCAATCCGACCGGCCAGAATGCGGAGAAGTTCATGCTGGCCGTTTCCTTCTACGGCTGCGACTCCCACTATTTCTCCACCGCGAACTTCCAGAGATACTGCCTTCAGACGTTCCACGTTCAACGCGTCACGCACACTTACATCGTGCAACGAGATTACGACCTCGCCATCAGACACCGGGCTCTGATGGCTGGTTTCGTTTCGGATCGATTCTGCGGGAACGCGCTCACCCCCGAGCATCGCCGAGACCAGCGCGTCTTCGGTCGTTTCGGCTGCACGCCCGGTCCACACGGTCACTCCACGTCTCAACACGGTAATGTCGTCCGCGAATTTCAATGCGTCGCGCAACTTGTGCGTGATGAGAATGGCAGTGCCGCCATCGTTGACAAGTTCTCGTGCCCTGTTCAGTAGATCCTCAGCCTCGGCCGGTGTCAGTATTGCGGTCGGTTCATCGAGTATCAACACTCGTGGCCCGTGCGATAGCGCCTTGAGAATCTCAACCCGCTGTTGCGCACCAGCTGGCAGATTCTCAACGCGCGCATCTGGATCGATCGCGAAGCCAGTGCGTTTGGCCAGCGCCAGTAGCTCACTGCGTGCTTGCCGAGGATGAAACAGCCCTCGACCTCCAAGTGCAACGTTCTCTGTCACCGTCATCGCTGACACCAGAGTGAAATGCTGGTGCACCATTGCGATTCCATTGGCTATTGCAGCACTTGGTGACGCGAACGACCTCGTCTCGCCGTTCACCCGGATGGTACCGGCATCTGGTTGCAGCATGCCGAATGCGATTCGCATCAGCGTGGTTTTGCCAGCTCCATTCTCACCGAGTATGGCATGGACGGTCCCGCGTCGCGCCGAGAGCGATGCAGAACGTAACGCTACGGATCGACCAAAACTTTTGCTGATCGACGCCAATTCCAGTGCGACGTCGGTCATGACGTCAGAGGCCGGTGGGCGCCTCTATGAACGTCCACGGCAATCCAAATCGATCCGAGAGATGCGCCGCGACGGCGCGCACCCCGAGCGTTTCGGTGGCGTAGTGTCCGGCATAGATAACCGTGATTCCACTTTCTTCTGCTTCAACCGCCGAATGGTGCGGACCCTCACCAACTATTAAGGTGTCGATATTGCGCTCGCTCGCTTCGCTCAGTGTCTTGCTGTCAGCACCGGCACCTGTACAGATCGCCCATGCGCGAGTCCTTCGCCCTGGTTCCATGGGAGTAGTTCGAACAGAGCCGCCATGCGAGCGCGCGAACTTATCGGCGCGTAAGGCCAGATCGGCCGTCGCGATATCGCTTTGACCAGCTACGCCTATTGCAATGGTCTTGAACTGTGCAAACTCAGCCGACGGTTCGAGGCCAAGTTCGGCTGCCAACAATGCGTTGTTGCCATAGAGAGCATGACGGTCGAGCGGAAGATGCGACGAATAAACCGCCATGTCGTGAGCGATCAGAGTCTGCAACCGGGTGAGAGTTGTTCCAACTATCGGTTTTAATCCTCCCCAGAACATTCCGTGATGCACGATCAGAAAGTCTGCCTTCGATTCTGCAGCGGCAATCACTGTTCGAAGCGAAAAATCGACAGCCGCCGCTATGCGTGTAACCTGGCCACTGTTCGCCAACTGCAAGCCGTTGAACGCGTTTGGAAAATCCGGGATCGAATCAGTGTCGAGCAGATCGTCCAGATAGTCAACGATGAGTGTGGAACTCGTCATTCCGGTATTTTGAGTTGGCCCGCGTCGAGTGCCTTCTTTGCGGAAGCGAGTTTGGTCTGCGTCTCCGGTGATATCTCTGTCGAGAGCGTTGGGTTGGCTCTCCATAGAACCACACCGTCAACATCGCCAAGGTGATATGTATGGCCCGTGAACGTGCCGTCCTTGACGTCCCGAGCGATCATAAGCATCGCACGCGGAAGATCGATAACGACGCTTCCGAGTGTGACCTCGGGGGCGACGGAGTTCTGGTCGGAATTGGACCCGATTACGCGAACGCCGGTCGACTGCCGTGCAGCCTGAAAAACACCCAATCCAGCAGCGTCTGCATTCTGGAATATTACGTCGGCGCCCCGCGCAATCTGGGCCAGAGCCTGTTCCCTGGCCGCACTCGCATCGTCCCAGTTGCCAACGTACGCCGATAACACCTTGACGTTTGGATTTGCCGAGCGGGCTCCTGCTTCAAATGCCCGGAAGGCGCTGACGACCGGAGGAAGTTGAGTTCCGCCAATTGTGCCTACGACTCCGGAATGCGATGTGGCGCCGGCCACGATTCCCGCCAGATACGCACCGTCCGAGAAGGCAAACTCCACCGCCGCAACGTTTGGAGCCGTCTTCGAGCCGGACGTGATGGCGAACACAGTCTTAGGGAACGACGCGGCTACACGGATCGCGGGATCCTGGTATTCAAAGCCATGGCCAAACACCAGGTTGTATCCCTGGCTGCCGTATTGTCTGAAGTTCTCGTCGATCTCTGCTGGCGTCTGGGTCTGAACATTCGAGATGCGGGCACCGAGCGAATCCCGAATGCTGAGGAGGCCACGGTAGGCGCCCGCGTTCCAACCCTGGTCAGATACCGATCCGGTCGTAACGAGCGCGACCTTGAAATCCATTGCGGTCGACTCGGGGCGGTCCGCCCCCTTGCCGCAGCCGATTATTAAGGCTGCAGCAAGTATGTGGAAACCTGTGGACAACACGATCGTTCGATTCGATCCGCAAAAGCTAAAGCGTTTCATAGCAACGACTTACTATGTTTGTTGATAACCATGTGAATATTCGGTAATTGCTCGGTCACTCAAGTGCGCCCATGATGTCGAGAAGTCTGTTGAGGTCTTCCGTAGAGTAGAACTGGATGCGCAGTTCGCCCTTGTCTCGCTTCTTCCGAATCAGGGAGACGTCCGTTTGGAATCGACTTCTGAGCAGATCCTCAACGTGTCTGACCTCAGGTGGTCGAGTGTCTTCCTTACGCGGCCGGCCGCGATGTGGCTTTTCATGCCGAGGCGCATCCTGTCGAACACGCTCCTCGATGGTCCGCACGGAGAGACCAAGTTCGACTGCCTCGGTCGCCAGCTTGATTGCGAGTGCGCGATCCTCCAGGGCCAGGAGCGGCCTTGCGTGTCCAAGACTGAGGGCTCCAGTTTGGAGCATTTTCCGGACTTCGGCAGGTAGCTGCAGGACGCGTTGAAGGTTTGCTACAGTCGATCGATCCTTACCCACGAGGTCTGCGATCTCGTTTTGAGTAAGATCGAATTCGCTCGCGAGTCTTGCATATCCTTCGGCCTCTTCGATCGGATTGAGATCGGCTCGCTGCAGATTTTCGACCAATGCGAGCGTGAGCATAGTACGATCGTCGTAGTCGCGAACTATCGACGGGATGGTCGTCCAGCCGAGTGATTTTGCTGCACGGAGACGGCGCTCTCCTGCGACGAGTTCGTAACCATCCTTCGTGTTGCGCACAGAGATTGGCTGTAGCAGACCGGTGGTTCGAATGCTATCTGCGAGTTCCTTCAGCTCGTCTGGGCTGAACTCCTTTCTGGGTTGGTAGTGGTTTGGTCTGATCTCTGAGATGGAGATCTCTCGGAGCGCTGTACGGGATTCGGCTGGCGTGGCGCCATATTCGTCGGGTCTCGCCGTCGCCGAAGCCGACGTTGAAGCCGATTTTCTCTCGCCGAGCAGCGCATCAAGTCCACGTCCCAGCCGACGCGGTGTTTTGTCGGCGGTCATGGCGCGCCTTGTTCGTTAGCGAGAGCCGCAGTGCGTTGAATCAATTCATGGGCGACACCCATGTACGCTTTCGCACCAACTGATGCGACATCATAGAGGATGATCGGCTTCCCGAAGCTTGGTGCTTCAGCGAGCCGCACATTTCTGGGGATGACCGTGTCAAAGACCTGGTTACCGAAGTATTCCCGCGCTTCGCTGGCGACCTGCCGGCTCAGATTGAGTCGAGCGTCGTACATGGTGAGGAGAACGCCATCGATGGCTAACGAGGGATTTACTCCTTGCTGGACGCGGTGAACTGTATTCAGGAGCTGAGAGAGGCCTTCGAGGGCGTAGTACTCGCACTGCAGGGGGATAATCAGCGCATCAGCAGCGACTAGCATGTTGATGGTGATGAGGCCAAGTGATGGGGGGCAGTCGATCAGGATGAAGTCGTATTCGTCCCTGATCGGAGCCAGGGCGGAGCGCATTCTTTGTTCGCGTTGTGGCAGATCAACCAGCTCGATCTCCGCGCCTGCGAGATCCGGAGTTGCCGGCAGGACATCCAGGAGTCGGAAGTGTTCGCCGACTTTTCTGGCTTCGCGAACGGTGGCTTCGTTCAGGAGCACTTCGTAGACTGTCTTCCCGATTTCCCGGACACCGACGCCGCTCGTCGCGTTACCCTGGGGATCGCCGTCTACCAGCAGAGTTCTCTGCTCGGCAGCTGATAAAGAAGCGGCGAGGTTTACGGCGGTAGTCGTTTTTCCGACGCCACCCTTCTGGTTTGCGACAGCTATGACTCTAGACACTTACCGTTGTTTTTGGCGGACGAGGGAGAGGTCGAGGAATCTAAGCCCGCGCCCGTTGAATCGCATCATCATCGTAGCGAAACAGAGAAAACTCCCTCAAAAGGCAGTCGATCCTCAGGCATTCGATCCTCGGCAGCACGAAAAAGGGAGCAACCCCGGAAAGTTGCCCCCTTTGTGGAACGTGAAAAAAGGGATCCTGTGGAACGTGAAAAACCTCGTTGGTGCCTTATTTCCCGGGAATGAACTGCCAGCTGCCAGAAACCATCATCGAAACGGTTTGCTGCCCAGCATTGATCTGGGTTTCCGGGGCGGCGGCCGTTGCCCGTAGCGAATACATGGGGCGAGGCGTGGGTGCTGCATTCTCACCGCCGACATCGAGCCTCAGCAACGAGCCCAGTGCTCCACCGGCAGCCCTGGCGGCAATATCAGCTTGGGCACGGGCCTTGGCTACGGCGTCTGCGAGGGCCTTGTTCCGTGCAGCGTCGGTATTGCTGGCATAGAAGTCCAACGACGATATGAGGTTGGAGCCGCTGGAGAGCGCAGTGTCCAATACCTTACCGACTTGCTTGATGTCGTGGACGTCAGCCAGGATCGTGTTGGTGACAGCGTAACCCGTCAGTACCGGGGCTTCATTCTGCGGATATCGATACTCCGGACTCACGCTGTAGCCCGTGGTAGAGAGCTGTTCGTTAGTCATCCCTAACGCACGTAAGGATGCCAGAACAGCATTTTGTTTCCTTGCATTGTCTGTTGCAGCCGCTTCAGCGGTCTGTGCCTTTGTCTGAACGGCGATACTAACGGTGGCGCGGTCAGGCGTGTACTTCGCTTCTGCGGTTGCGGAACTGGAGATGGCCGGTATTGGCGAGTGCTCCATCGACTGCATGGGCACTCCCTGCGCGCCAAGCGCTGCAGCTGGAAAAAGCGCGATGGCGATGGCCTGACGGAATAACATGGGAGCTCCATGGGGATTGTGGTTTGGTTCGGCTGTAAAGCCGATCGAAAGCCGATCGAAAGCCGTCGGGATGGATGCCAGGGCCGCTCACTCAGCGATGAACGAATCCCAGGACCTTGCACGCGACTACGAACCCTTCGGCAGCATTTGTGCCGGTACCCGCAGACTAGCTCTCTACAAGCTCGTAGTCGTGGATGCGCGAGAGATCCATACCTGTAGTTCCCCTCTCGCTCGACTCTATGAACATCGACTGAAATTTGGCGTTCCAGACGATCTCGTTGGCCTTGTACGATGTTCGCGAGTGCACAACCTGTGCGAACGTATCGTCGTTTCCCGATAGCAAAACAAGAAACTCAGCTTCGCGTTCAGCGAGATCTTCCAAAGTGCGGTTGAACAGCGGACTGGTCTCGTCGATTGGATGAACCACGGTCCAACTCAACGCAAAGAACGTGACTCTATCAAACTCGAGCGGTAGCGATGTAAACTCGCGTACACGCTCTCCATTCGGTCGAATTTCTATACGACTGTACATGATCTGCACTGATACTTCGATGAGCTGATCACTCCGTTCGTTCGCACAGCGAAACATGAATGCGCTGATGCCACGGTAAGGTGCAATCAAAGCGCGCTTGCTGTAAACGATCGCCGCGTTCGGTCGCGAGAAGCGCGCGAACACAAGACCCGTTGCAAGTGCTGCGCTCAACAAGCCAACGAACGATTCCACGGTGAGCAGAATATTGGCGGCCATTCCCGACGGTACGATATTACCGTAGCCAATTGTCCCGAACGTCTCGACGCTGAAAAAATACGCGCGGAAGTAATCACTGAAGAATGTAGAGTGACCTGCGAACCCCGGACCGATCAGAGCGCCAGGTCCGCAAGCGAGGTACGCAAATGCGAACAACGCATTTACCAACACAAAGAACGCAATGATCAGAAAAAGGAATCTGCCCCAACCCATTCCCAACAACGCGTGGTACGGAGCGATAGTCTGCCGACCTCGTGTCCCGGCACGTTCAACATTGAACGTGCCGTCACGATTCAGTAGCCTCTGACGGCTATCAACTGCGATCCTGGGACCGAACCCCAGATTGCGAGCAGCGTCGGGGTCTGTTACAGGCTTGTTGATTCGCTGATCGGAACCTGCGGGTTGGTCAGTGATAGCCTGTCATTCCGCGCAGGTTGCCGGATGTCTATTCAGCAACAGTCACCTTGATTCCACCTACGGTTCCAGACACAAGGTTGTAGATCAATGCTCCGATGAAACCAAATATGTAGCCAAACACTCCGTACATGATCGGGAAGAGAATAATCATGAAGCCACGGCCCATGCTGCCGAGCCCGGCCGAGGCCGGAATGAACGACGAAAGCAGGAAAAAACATACCGCAAAGAAAATACCCAAGAGAGCATAAGTAGCACCTAATACCAACGCCAACTGTCCCGGCTCGATTCTCGATATGCTCCGAATGCTCGACATGCTTGCGGCTCCCTGTATGAGTGAAAGAGACTCCAGTGGAACTGTCGTACCACCTGCACCAACGCTTCTCGGGGACCTAAGTCAACGACCAAAAGCCAATTTCGACACCAACACTTATCACCACCACTATCACCAATAACACAGCCAACATTCTCCTGCGAGTGTTCCTGACAGCATTCCAGACTGGCTCGTCGAGGTAGAACATTCCTGGACTTGCCTCACGAATTGCTTCGTGTCGTCTGAGTCGGCGCAGAGCTAATCCCTCGCCGACTCCGACATCATCCAAGCGTCGCGCGCTTGCCGGAGACGTGACACCAACGTCCCGGAATCGTTCAACAATATGTCGCTCTCTTGCAAGGATAACGGCGGCAGCTCCAGCGCCCATTGGGACCTCCCCACATCAAGTGAAGGATGACGGTATCGCCGACATGAGTTTGTCGACTTCCGTTTGTGGGTGTGCAACCTCAACAACGAGATGATCGTACGACTCGTGATCAAGCGAAATAACTATCGTGTTGTCGGCGTCGTGCACGTCATAGAAAACACGACGGCCGTGCTGATAGAATGTGCCGGCAGTTATCAATCCGGGGATCTGCGTGCCGGGCATCCGCAATCCGTGCCACCAGCCACGCGCGGCTTCCCTGTCGATCTTCGCGCCGGTGATGTGTGCCAACGGGACTTCGATTCGACTTCTGAGCGACCAGAACTTGTCCATGCCTTCAACTTCGAAGACGGCGTTCGCGCCGCTAATGGATATGCTGACCAAGTGGAGCTCCGCGCTTTACGAAGCGGAAGAAAATACGATGATCCGGAATCAAAGGGAACGAGCGGAGTTTTTATCCCGGGCTAAGCCTTGGTCGAGCGACGGTGCCGCCGCTCGACTTCGATTACCAGATTCTGGATATCACTTGGGCTCACTCCTGGTATGCGTGACACCTGCGCGAGCGATCGAGGTCGGAGCGCGCCGAGCTTGTGGCGGGCCTCAAACGTGAGTGACGCCATGCTGGCGTAATCCAGGTCTTCCGGCAATGCGAACTCGCCCATGCGCTTGAGTTTGTCTGCCTGAGTCCGCTCACGCTCGAAGTAGCCCGCATACTTGATCTCGAGCTCTGTTGATATCACCGCAGCAGGGTCGAGATGCTCACCCACACCTACAGCCGCAAACAATGCGGCGAGCGAAACGTTCTGGCGTTTGGCCACCTCGGCCACCTTTACCGAGTGAGTCAGCCCCTTGCTGTCGCTCTCGGCAAGCAGTTGTGCGGCCTGTTCCGGTCGGATACTCGTGTGTTCAGCGAGCGATCGGATTTCCTTGTCGGCGGCAAAACGACGCTCAATAACGGCATTTTCCGGTTCATTGTAAATGCCGAGCTTGAGAGCGATGGGAGCCAGACGCTCGATCGCGTTGTCCTGCCTGACGGTGAGGCGAAACTCTGAACGAGAGGTGAACAGACGGTACGGCTCATCGACTCCGCGTGTGACGAGATCGTCGATCAGAACTCCGATATACGATGTTTGGCGGCCGAGTATGATTGGCGGGCGTCCCAGAGCTGCGAGGCCGGCATTGAGGCCGGCAACAACTCCCTGTCCGGCGGCTTCTTCGTATCCGGTGGTTCCGTTGATCTGACCGGCAAAATAGAGCCCATGGACACTCTTGACCTGCAGCGATGAGTCGAGCTGCGTCGGCGGATAGTAATCGTATTCGATCGCGTAGCCGGCGCGGTTCATCCGCGCGTTTTCGAGTCCCTTTACGCTGTGAAGAATTTCGACCTGAACCTCTGCCGGTAGCGACGTCGAGAGCCCGTTGACGTAAAGCTCGCTCGTGTCGTGGCCCTCCGGTTCCAGGAAGATCTGGTGCCGTTCAGCGTTCGGGAATCGGAATATCTTGTCCTCGACTGAAGGACAATAACGCGGGCCACGTGAAGAGATTGCGCCGCCGTACATCGCCGAGCGACCGATGTTGTCGGCGATTATCTGCTTGCCTGGTGCTTCCAGGTAGGTAATCCAGCAGGGGAGCTGCGCAGGATGACGCGTCACCCCGCCGTGCAGCCGCGGCTCGGGCCAGAAGTGGGACCAGGAGTAGTCGAATTGATCGATTTCGCTCTCCTGGAGCTGTAGCTGCGAGAAATCCACCGACCTTCCGTCGATACGCGGTGGGGTTCCGGTCTTGAAGCGTTCGACCACAAGCCCTGCTCGCTCGAGCTGCTCGGCGAGATGGGTCGTAGCTGCCTCACCTGCTCTACCCCCGGACAGGTTCAGGTCTGTTCCTATATGGATGCGACCACGGAGAAACGTGCCGGTGGTGATGACGACACAGCGTGCCCTGAATCTGCGGCCTTCCAGTGTTTCGGCGCCGATGACTGTGGGTCCAACATCGTCCATTATGAGGTGCGCGACGGTTCCCTGAATGGTCTGAAGGGTCGGAAACTCCTCAATCAGGTGGCGCGCAGCTCTCCGGTACAGGCTACGGTCGCATTGTGCTCGGGGCGACCATACGGCAGGGCCTTTGCTCCTGTTTAGCATCCTGAACTGGAGCATCGCCATATCCGTGGCGCGGCCCATGATGCCGCCAAGCGCGTCCACCTCTCGTACGACGGTGCCTTTGGCGACGCCACCGATGGCGGGATTGCAGGACATCTGGCCAATGGTTTCAAGGGCGCTCGTGATCAGGGCGACAGATGCGCCCAGTCTGGCGGCGGCTACGGCGGCCTCGGTGCCAGCGTGGCCGCCACCGATAACGATGACATCAAAAGAAGACTCGAAGTTTGGCATATAGGGGGCTTCTAAATGTAGGGTACGATGCCACCCAGAGCTCGACTCGGGGTAATTTTGGGCATGCCAATACGAGTCGCTCACGACCGTCCGACAGTCTTCATACGACGCGAGGCCTTTGAGCGTGCGGGGCTGGAACGTCAATCCATCGACGCCCGTTTCAATCTGACGGATCAGGAATTCGTCGTTGAGGGGAACCTGGTAGCGATCGGACCGCTTCCATCAGATGAGATGTTAGGCGATCTCGTAATCGAACTGGAAACAATTGGGCTCCGATACTTCGACGATTTTTTTGAGTTGAGCGGTAACTGGCCAACCTGGCTCAATCTGTTCGTTACGTCGGCATAGAACGCATGTCCACGTTGGTGCAGCGCGTTGCGGGCGCAGTGCGCTCGTGCGTTTCCTTGCGACCCCTGGTAATCGCACTTACGCCCCTCGCGATTCTCGCATCGATTTCAAACTGTGCAGGACACAGTGGCAGGGTTGAGCCAGTCGCAGCGGACCAGCGCGCCAGTGAGAATGAAAAGCGCGTAGCGCATGCCGTACCGACGGTAGCGACTACGCCTGCAGTGACGAATGACTTCGAACCCAGCGAGATCGCAACTGCTGCTCAGCTCAAGCGATCGCTCGACGAGGGAGAATCCATACAGCGGGAGTTGGAATGGGTGGAACGTGAGGAGTCTGTTGCCAGCGGAGAAGTAGAAGCGGGTGAGTACGTCGTCACGTATCTCATCTCGCCGGCTGACGATTACTACGATCTCGAAGCTGCTGCAGATACGTTGCCGGCGCATCATACAACGGTCACTCCCGGGTCGGCACATGTATCGGTCGTAATACGCGATGCAGCGGACGGGCGAACTGTGAATGGATTGGATGTGCATGCAACGCTTGGTGCTGCAATGCCAGGAGCACAGACTCGTGCGAAGCTCCCATTCGGATGGCACCCGATTCTGAATCGGTACGGCGAGAACATGGTTCTGCCCGAAAGCCCGTTCACGCTGACGATCCGTATTGGGATGCCGACGTATCAACGCGAGGATAGTGTGAATGGCAATCGGTTTCGGACGGAGGTGACGGCGAGGTTTGACGGCATTTCCGTGTCGAGCGATTCTCTTGCTGGAGCGGCACAACGTCTTGCACGCGGCGACCGTAGCGATGCCATCAAACTGTCACGTGCGGAGGGAAAGGCGGTTGGATCCTCGATCGCATCGGTGTTGCGTGAACGTCCTGTGAACAGCCTGCAGCGACAATCCGGTGATTATACGGTGGCCGTTCTGATTGGCCCTGCTCAGGGAGCATGGGCACCTCAGAACAGCAGACTCTCCTACCTACCGGCGGACGAGAGCGTCGGACCCATCAATAATATTGAGGTCAGTATTCGCGATGCAGCGACCGGCCGCGTGCTACCCGACCTGAACGTGCGAGCAACAATTATTGATTCGAGGAAAAAGGAAATCGACACATACGTGATGCCGTTTGTGTGGAGCCCACGAATGGACGGGTATCGCCTCAATGTGGCTGTCCCGGGCAGCGGTCGTTATACGATTCAGGTTCGTGCCGCCGCGCCTGCGTTCCGGAGGTACGGAAGCTCTGCCGTCAGGCAATTCAAACGCCCGGTGAGCGTCGAGTTTCGCGGCTTGCGTTTCGTTACGAGGTAAAACTCACGAACGCAACCGAGCGGTTGCAGCCTTACAGTCGTTGTTCTACGATGGACCAGAGCTCCACATCGGCAACCCCGTCGCCGATCCTGTCAATCACGACTTCAGTACCAACCGCAACCGCCTCGCCAGACAGACTGCGCGCGGCAATCAGAGTCGGCTGACCACGGAAGGAATACG
>JBDTAW010000228.1:0-6431 GCA_039924445.1 Gemmatimonadaceae bacterium | reverse complement strand
AGCACGGCATTCATCGCAACGAAGCCGAGCAGCAGCAGGATTGGAAAGTATTCTCGCGCCATGCCGTATTGAGGGAGAGCGGCCATTTCAGGCCAAACCGCATGTGAAAAATTTCACTAATGCGTCTAGCAAGATTTTAGCTTATGTTATGACTCTTTTCAACGGAAACGATTTACTCGGAATTGAATGAGCATACAGTCTGACCGCTGGATCATCGAGCAGGCCGCCAAGGGGATGATCGAGCCATTCGAGAATAGCCAGGTCCGCTCCGGCGTGATCTCATACGGCGTAAGTTCCTACGGATACGACATGCGCGTGTCGAATCAGTTCAAGATCTTCACGAACGTGCTGAACTCGCTGATCGATCCCAAACAGTTCGATCCCAAGTCCTTCGTCGAGTTCGAGGGCGATGTCTGCATTGTCCCGGCCAACTCATTCGCACTGGCCTGCTCGGTCGAATACTTCCGTATCCCGCGCGACGTCGTGACTCTCTGCGTGGGCAAATCCACGTACGCGAGGTGCGGGATTATCACAAATGTGACACCTTTTGAACCTGAGTGGGAAGGCTTTGTCACACTCGAGATATCGAACACAACTCCGCTGCCTGCAAAGATTTACGCAAACGAAGGGATAGCTCAGGTGATGTTCTTCAAGGGCGACGAGCCACCCCTTACGTCCTACAAGGACAAGAAAGGCAAGTACCAGGGTCAGTCGGGAGTGACGCTCCCGAGGCTGTAGGCGGGCGACGCCAGGCTTCCTGGCGTGGAGGCTCCTCGCGCTGCAAGCCGTAGATTCCCCAGCCAATTAGCGCGCTTCCCGTCGGCAAGCGCGCTAATTGCCTCTACTGGTAGTCGTTTCGAGTCGTTGGAAGGATCCCAGAATATCCGGGGCCAGGCTCGACGGCTGCCGCCCGTAGCGGAGGATTTGGAGAATGCACCATGTTGGGGAATTACCCGAAGAAATGCGCTCGCAAATGGTCGATTGGCGGGTCCGTGCTGGTTATGGCCGCCGCCCTGATGACTGCCTGCGGCGGCGGTGATAAAAACGCAGCCACTACCGATACAACGGCCGCGACTCCCGTCGCGTCCGATACTGCGGCACCCGCTGCGACCGCTGCGACCGCGTCTGCCGGAACTGCGGCTCCAATCACCGGAAAGACGATTGACGTCAAGATGATTGGTGACGCTCAAGGCTATCGGTTCGATCCTGCCAGTATCACGCTCAAGGTGGGAGACGGCATTCGGTTTACGAATGTTACCGGCGGGCCGCACGACGTAACATTCTGGCCCGACAGCATTCCAGCCGGCGCTGCTGCGCAACTTGGCGCCAACATGCCGAGCACCATTGGTCCGATGACCGGACCGTTGCTCGTCACGCCAAATGCGACTTACCTGGTTTCATTTGCCGGGCTGAAGTCGGGCACGTATCACTTCTACTGCACGCCGCATCTCGCGATGGGAATGAAGGGCGTAGTCACAGTTCAGTAGCTGCACCGCAGTGCGATAACTGTACGAACCTGCCCGATCTGGAGCACACTGCTTGAGTCTCTGGATCGGGCCGTCGCGCCGCGCGGAGCTCAGCGTTGAACGATGCCGATCGCATACGCAATGCCGATCAGCAGCGCAATTGCAATCGCAATCCAACCGACAAGAGTCATACCGGATCTGCCAACACTCGGCGGTCGATCACGCGGGCTGAGCGCTTCGGGATCGGTGCCGTCACCGACGACATAAGTGGTTTTCTCAACCGCGTCGGCGCCGCCCAGCGCAGTCTCGGAATCGACGAACTTCGGTTCAGGATGATCGTTCGTAGATTCGGTTGCCACTCTGCCGCTCCGGTTATCTCCTAGTTGGAACCCCGCGCAGACGCCACGACGTAGTCATGGTTCATCTGCTTGATGACATCGATGCTGATCTCTTTGGGGCATGCCTCCTGGCACTCCCCAAACCACGAGCAATTTCCGAACCCTTCTTCGTCCATCTGCTCGACCATTGCTACGACGCGGCGGTCGCGCTCGGGCTGGCCCTGGGGCAACTTGCCGAGGTGTGTGATCTTGGCGCCAGTGAACAGGGATGATGATGCGTTCGGACACGCAGCGACGCATGCACCACACCCGATGCACGCTGCAGCATCCATGGCATGATCGGCACGCTGTTTACCGATAAGTATGTCGTTACCGTCGGGCGCGCCGCCGGTGTTGACGCTGATGTAGCCGCCGCGCTGGATGATGCGGTCGAACGCAGTTCGATCAACTACCAGATCCTTGATGATCGGGAACGCCTGCGCGCGCCACGGTTCGATGACGATCTCGTCGCCGTCCTTGAACGAGCGCATGTGCAGCTGACAGGTTGCCGTACCGCGTTGCGGTCCGTGTGCAACCCCGTTGATCATCATCCCACAGGAGCCGCAGATCCCTTCCCTGCAGTCGTGATCGAAGGCAATCGGTCGCTTGCCGCTGGTTATCAATTCTTCATTGACGACATCCAGCATTTCGAGGAACGACATCTCCGGCGAAACGTCGGGTGCATCGTAGGTCTCGAGCCGGCCGGTGTCCTTCGCCGAAGGTTGGCGCCAGACGTGAAGTTTGAGTTTCATTATTTGTAATTCCGCGTCGAGAGATGTATGCTCTCAAACTCGAGTGGTTCCTTGTTCAGGATCGGTGCCGCATCGGCGCCAGCGTATTCCCAGGCGGCGACATAGGCAAAGTGTTCATCGTCACGCAATGCTTCGCCATCAGGTGTCTGACTTTCCTCACGGAAGTGCGCACCGCACGACTCTGTCCGGTTTAGTGCATCGCGAACCATCAGCTCGGCGAGTTCAAGGAAATCTGAAACGCGGCCGGCCTTTTCCAGCGCCTGGTTGAGTTCGGCGTCGGATCCCGGGACGTTGACGTCGGTCCAGAACTCTTCGCGCAACCTGGGGATCATATCGAGAGCCTTGTGCAGTCCCGCATCGTTGCGTGACATGCCGCAATAGTCCCACATGATGTGGCCCAGCTCGCGGTGAATCGAATCCACGGTTCGCTTGCCGTCGATCGACAAGAGCTTCGATGTTCTCTCCGCGATCTCTCGCTCGGTGTTCTTGAACTCTGGCATGTCAGTATTCACAGCATTGATACCGCCGCGTGCCAGATAGTCGCCGATCGTGTACGGGATCACGAAATAGCCATCGGCGAGTCCCTGCATAAGCGCGCTTGCACCTAGCCGGTTGGCGCCGTGATCGGAGAAGTTGGCTTCACCAAGCGCATACAGGCCGGGGATCGTTGTCATGAGATTGTAATCGACCCAGAGTCCGCCCATCGTGTAGTGCGGCGCGGGGTAGATACGCATCGGGACCTTGTACGGATTCTCGGCCGTGATGCGCTCGTACATCTCGAACAGGTTGCCGTACCGTTCGGTAATGGTATTATCGCCGAGTCGCTTGATGGCATCCGCGAAGTCGAGATAGACACCGCGTCCACTCTCGCCTACGCCGCGCCCTTCATCGCAGACTTCCTTCGCAGCGCGCGATGTGATATCGCGAGGTCCGAGGTTGCCGAATGCCGGATACTTGCGCTCGAGGTAATAATCGCGCTCCGCGTGCGGTATGTCGTTGGGTGCTCGCTTGTCACCCTTCGCTTTCGGTACCCAGACTCGCCCATCGTTTCGCAGCGACTCGCTCATCAGCGTCAGTTTGGACTGATAGTCGCCGCTGACGGGAATGCATGTCGGGTGGATCTGTGTGTAGCAAGGATTGGCGAACGCCGCGCCGCGCTTGTATGCGCGCCATATTGCTGTGGCGTTTGAACCACGCGCGTTGGTTGACAGATAAAAGACGTTGCTGTAACCACCCGTCGCCAGCACTACGGCGTCCGCCGCGTGAGACTCGATCTTGCCCGTAATCAGATTGCGTACAACGATTCCGCGTGCGCGTCCGTCGATCATTACCAGATCGAGCATTTCGGTGCGCGGATACATCGTGACGAGCCCCTTCGCAATTTGCTTCTCGAGCGCTTGATACGCGCCGAGGAGCAACTGCTGGCCGGTCTGTCCGCGCGCGTAGAAAGTGCGAGACACCTGCGCACCGCCGAACGAACGGTTGGCCAGCGTTCCACCGTATTCGCGAGCGAATGGTACGCCCTGGGCCACGCATTGGTCAATGATGTTGACGGAAAGCTGCGCAAGTCGATAGCTGTTGGCTTCGCGAGAGCGGAAATCGCCGCCTTTCAGCGTATCGTAGAAGAGGCGGAAGACGCTGTCGCCGTCGTTCTGATAATTCTTTGCGGCATTGATACCGCCCTGCGCAGCGATGCTGTGCGCGCGGCGCGGTGAATCCTGAAAACAGAAGCATTTGATTTTGTAGCCCAGCTCACTGAGCGTCGCGGCAGCGGAGGCACCAGCGAGCCCCGAGCCGACGACTATTACTTCGTATTTCCGCTTGTTAGCCGGGTTCACGAGCTTTATGTCAAACTTGTGCTGATCCCATTTCGCGGTCAGCGGACCGGGCGGAACCTTCGAGTTCAGTTCCATCAGCTATCCGACCCAGCCGAGCAGTATTGCGAGTGGCACGAGTGTGAATCCAAGCCACACCACGACGGCGATGATCATCGACAATCTGCGGTGCAGCGGTTTGGGAGAATCGCCTGATATCGAGAGAGTACGTGCCGAGCTCCATGCGCCGTGGTACAGATGGAACCCAAGCACGATCATTGAAAACATGTAGAACGCTGCGACCCACCAGACGTGGAAGGCCTGGACAACGTTTGCGTAGACATCGCCTTCCACGTAGTCACCACCCGGGTGGAATGTGCCGGTGGTAAAGTGCAGAATGTGGAAGACTATGAATACAAGTATCAGCAGACCGCCCCAGCGCATTGTCTGCGCCGCGAACGTGGAAACCTGAGGCTCTCGCCTGGCGTACCCGACCGGGCGCGCCGCATGACTTTGCTGCGTGAGCGAATACGCCGCGGCGACGTGCAGGATCACCGACAGTATTAGCACGACTCGCGCGATCCAGAGCAGTTCCGCTCCGGGTCCGTGCAGGAAATGGCTGTACGAATTGATCGCGTCCGGTCCCTTGAACACGAGCAGGTTTCCGGTGATGTGAGCCAGGAGAAATCCAATACCAATGATGCCCGTCACGGCCATCACTGTCTTTCTGCCGATCGTGGATCGCCAGAATCTCATTACCGGGTTCGTCATTATTTAGAGCGTTACAGCGCGCATGGGCTCGCGAACGGCCTCAGCGCTCATTTCCAGAGCTTTACGTTCATCGGCGGTCAATTCGACCTCGTAGATCTTCTCCAATCCTGACCGGCCAAGCTTGCACGGCACTCCGAGGAAAAGGTCGCGGAGTCCATATTCGCCCTGCAGCCACGCGGCGCACGGAAGAATGCGCTTCTGATCCTTCGCGATTGCTTCGCACATCTGCACGGCGGCAGACGACGGCGCATAGTACGCGGACCCAGTCTTGAGATGCTTCACGATCTCGCCGCCGCCTGTGCGCGTGCGAGCTACGATCGCATCGAGCTTATCCTTGGGAATCAGTTGTGTAATCGGAATTCCGCTCACGCTCGTGCACGAGATCAACGGCACCATCGTATCTCCGTGACCGCCAAGTACCATTGCCTGGATGTCACGGACGGAGACGTCGGCTGCTTCAGCCAGGAACGCGCGATAGCGTGCCGTATCGAGAACGCCTGCCATTCCGAGCACACGTTCGCGTGGGAAGCCAGTCGTCTTGAGCGCGACGTAGGACATCACGTCGAGCGGGTTGGAGACGATAATCAGGATCGCGTTGGGCGAAGTCTTCTTCACCTGCTCCGATACCTGCCTGACGATGCCAGCGTTGGTATTGAGGAGGTCATCTCGCGACATGCCAGGTTTGCGAGCAATTCCGGCGGTGATGACAATGATATCCGAGTCAGCCGTTTCGTCGTAGCTGTTGGTTCCGATGATGTGCGAGTCGAATCCTTCGATTGGAGCGGACTCCCACTGATCGAGTCCCTTTCCTTGCGGAATCCCTTCAGCGACGTCAACCATGACGACGGTGCGCGCCAACTCCTTCTCGGCGAGTCGCTGGGCGGTGGTGGCACCAACGTTTCCAGCCCCAACGACCGTTATTTTATGAACCATTTAAGTGTACGAGTTCTGAGTGGAAGTCTGACTACGAAAAGCAAAGCACTATCTCTCTAACTTAGACGGCTAACCCCCGGTTTGCGAGAGGGCGCGAAGTCCACCCGTCCGTAGCTGCAGGAGTTCGTGCTCTCGCGGCTTGTCCGCCAACGCCTGAGCGAAAATCGATTCAAGGGGAATTCCGGCGCGAAGTGGTGTTCGGAGATCGACCTCGTGGTCCCCGAACAGGCAGGTTCGAAGCCGGCCATCAGCTGTGAGCCGGACCCTGTTGCAGGACGAACAATACGTGTGCGTCATGGGTGTGATCACGCCGATTGT
>JBDTAW010000227.1:0-16584 GCA_039924445.1 Gemmatimonadaceae bacterium | reverse complement strand
CGCGCAGTTCAGCAAGGAAGCGGACGTGCCCGATCGGCTGACGGCGCTTACCGAACCTTCCCAGTTCATGGCGCTGCTGAAGGAAAAAGGCGTCTAGCAGCCTTTCTCCACCGTAGTCAGCGAACGCGAGCGCCCGCGTAAGACGCGGGCGCTCGCGTCATGATCCGACTGCTTGACGTCAGCGCCAGCCGAGCGCCGGCGCAACGTGCGTTAGAATGGCCTCGATGACGTGCGCGTTGTAGTCCACGCCAAGTTGGTTGGGGACTGTCAGCAGTAGGGTGTCGGCCGCAGCGATCGCCTCGTCAATCCGCAGTTGATCGACGAGCACGTCCGGCTCCGCGGCGTAACTGCGACCAAAAATCGCGCGCGTGTTCTCATCGATGTTGCCGATCTGGTCTGCGTCCGCGCTCTCGTGCCCGAAGTACGCGCGATCTCTGTCGCTGACCAGCGGAAAGATGCTGCGACTGACACAGACACGCGGCTGGCGCGCATGGCCTGCCTCTTTCCACGCGGCGTGAAATGCGCGGATCTGTGCAGCCTGCTGGACATGGAACGGTTCGCCGGTCTCATCGAACTTGAGCGTCGAGCTCTGCAGGTTCATGCCCAGCTTCGCCGCCCACGCCGCTGTGGCGTTGGTCGCGGCACCCCACCAGATGCGGTCGCGCAGACCGTCCGAGTGCGGTTCGATGCGCAGCAGCCCCGGCGGATTCGGGAACATCGGTCGCGGGCTCGGCTGTGCAAACCCCTCGCCGCGCAACAGGTCGAGGAATACCTCCGCATGACGCCTGCCCATGTCAGCGTCAGTCTGTCCTTCTGACGGGCTGTAACCGAAATGCCGCCAGCCATCGATGACTTGTTCCGGTGAGCCCCGGCTGATTCCCAACTGCAGCCGCCCACCAGCGATGATGTCGGCCGCTCCCGCATCTTCGACCATGTAGAACGGATTCTCGTAGCGCATGTCAATCACGGCCGTCCCGATCTCGATGCGACTGGTCCTCGCGCCGACTGCCGCCAGGAGCGGGAACGGCGATGCGAGTTGACGCGCGAAATGGTGCACCCTGAAGTACGCGCCGTCGGCGCCCAGCGCCTCGGCCGCTACCGCGAGATCGATGGATTGCAACAGCGCGTCGGAGGCCGATCGAGTTTGCGATTGTGAAGACGCGGTCCAGTGACCGAATGACAGAAACCCGATTTTCTTCATGGCGATGAAACATGCCATGGGACATGGCAGTTGCAGATGGTCATTCCCACTCGATGGTGGCTGGTGGTTTGGAACTGACATCATAGGCAACGCGGTTGATCCCGCGTATCTCGTTCATGATCCGATTCGAGATTCGGCCCAGGACATCGTACGGGAACGGATACCAATCAGCCGTCATACCATCACTGCTGGTAACGGCACGCAACGCGAGAACGTTCTCGTAAGTTCGTTCGTCACCCATTACGCCAACGCTTCTGATCGGAAGGAGTACGGCGAATGCCTGCCAGATCACGTCGTACAATCCCGCAGCGCGAATCTCTTCGAGATATACTGCATCTGCCTTGCGCAGCACCGCGAGCTTCTCGGTTGTAACGTCGCCGAGAATGCGGATTGCGAGTCCCGGTCCGGGAAATGGGTGACGCCCGACCATCTCTTCGGGAAGCCCGAGTTCGCGACCGACATTGCGCACTTCATCCTTGAATAGTTCGCGAAGCGGTTCGATCAGTGCAAATTTCATATCGCTCTTCAACCCGCCGACGTTGTGATGCGTCTTGATCGTTACCGACGCACCTCCCGTTGGTGAGAAGGACTCGATCACATCAGGGTAGAGGGTTCCCTGCACCAGAAATCGTACGTTGTCGCCGACATTTACCGCGGCTGCCTCGAACACGTCGATAAAAGTATGGCCGATGATCTTCCGCTTCTTTTCGGGATCCTCGACGCCAGCGAGGGCACCCAGGAAATCACTACTCGCGTCAACGGTTACGAGATCGACACCCATATGGGCTCGGAAGGTGCGCTCGACCTGCTCACGCTCGTTGAGTCGCAGCAATCCTGTATCAACGAAGATACACGTGAGTTGATCACCGATCGCCCGATGCACCAGAGCAGCTGCGACGGACGAGTCCACACCGCCGGAGAGGCCACAGATCACTCTTGCATCACCGACGAGCTCCCGGATACGTGTCACTTCACGATCGACGAACGAACCGGGAGTCCAGTCGGGATGCACGCCGCAGATCCTGAAAAGGAAGTTCCTGATCAGCTCTGTCCCGCGCGGAGTGTGCGCGACTTCAGGATGAAACTGCACACCGTATATCGGGCGCGTTACATGTCTGAACGCCGTGACGGGATTTGTTCCGCTCTTCGCAGTGACAACAAAACCATCCGGTGGCGATTCGACGTGATCACCATGGCTCATCCACGCCTGCAGACACTCGCCCTCTTCGAACCCCGAGAAAAGCGCATCCGGCTCAGTGACGCAGACTTCTGCTCTACCATATTCACGCCTGCCAGCGCTCAGCACGGACGCACCGGATAATTGTGCAATGAGCTGCATCCCGTAGCAGATACCCAGCACCGGGGCCATGTCGAGCAGTGCCGGGTCCGCGGTCGGTGCGGCATCGCCGTACACAGAATTAGGCCCACCGCTCAGAATTATTCCTGACGGGGCCCATTCCCGCACCCACGCGATACTGCGCGTGGGAGGATGAATCTCGCAGTACACTTTCGCTTCACGCACTCTCCGCGCAATCAGCTGCGTGAATTGCGAGCCAAAATCGAGAATGAGAATTCTTTCAGCCGTCACCCAATACTCACAGTTTGATGATTTCCACTTCGCGGGTCTGGAGGTCGACCAGGGCGGCGGTGCACGATCCATACAGCCAGCCACACGCCTCTCCAGGATTGAGGATCAGCGTATCACCCCGCGTCTTCATTTCTACCTGATGCGAGCTTCCGTGGAACACGAACTGATGGTTGTCCAGGGAACGCTGATGAACCTCTCCTATGTCATGCACGATGAGTATCTGAGCCCCGGACACCTCGAAACTGTGCGGTGATTCGTACAGCTCGGTCCCAACCCCCTGAGTGGCCATCGCTGCAAGGGCCTCCGGATCGCCATCATTCCGCCCAAACACACCCAGCATCGGAATGTTCGCCTCATTCACCGGAGCGAGTGAAAACGGCGAACAGTGGTCGCCAGCATGCATGAGTAGACTGGCGCCTCCGGCAATCATTCGTGCCACAAGCTCCGCGATCGCGGGAACGCGATCGTGCGTATCTGCCAGTATCCCGACTCGCATCAGTCTTCGCTCCAGTGCGGCGCAGAAATCTCGCGACGCGTAAGATCAGCGTCGGACTCGCGCTCTGTGATCAACGCAAACCTGTCACCGTCCACCAGCACCTCGGCGGGGCGCGGGCGAGAATTGTAATTCGATGACATCGAATATCCGTACGCGCCAGCGGTCCGTATTGCCAGAAGACTCCCGGGTCCCACTTCGGGGATCAGTCTGCCGGTCGCGAAGAAATCGCCGCTCTCGCAAACGGGACCGACTACGTTCGCCAGCAAGCTCGGTTCCTCGGCAGTGTCAACACTCTCGATGTCGTGCAGCGACTCGTACAGCGACGGACGAATGAAATCGTTCATCCCCGCATCCGTTACGACGATCTCCGTCCCGCCACTACTCTTCCGATACAGAACGCGTGTAAGCAGGACGCCAGCATCTGCAACAATGAACCTGCCGGGTTCAATCATGATCTCTGTGTCGGGCTCCTCGGCGATTACGCGAAGCGCCTCCGCGTATCCTTGCAGGTAGGCATCCCTGTCACCTGATGCGCCGAGACCCAGGCCACCTCCAAGATCGAGCGTCGCAATTCTTGCTATACCGGCACCCTCGATCTCGCGCTTGAACTGGACCAGGCAATGCGCGGCGCGAGCGTACGGTGCGACATCATCGATCTGTGACCCCAGGTGCGCCGCAATCCCGGTAAGTTTCAGATTCGGCATGTCAGCCATCGCACGCGCCACGCGCATCACTTTATCGTGCGGAATCCCGAACTTCATACCGAGTTCCGCTGTGCGGGTATACTTGTGTGGAGTAGCTACCGCGATATCCGGATTCACGCGAAGCGCGACAGAGACAACCACTTGCAGGCGAGCGGCAACCTTCTGAAGCGCGACGATCTCGCCTTCGGACTCCACATTGATGCTCTTCACCCCGGCGCGGACCGCACGCTCCAGTTCAACAGCGGTCTTCCCCACTCCACTGAAGACCATGTCGCGACCATTGAATCCTGCTGTCAGCGCGCGATGCAGCTCCCCGCCGGACACGATGTCAACGCCAACGCCGCGCGACTTGAGCAACGCCAGTATCGCCCTGGACGAATTCGCCTTCACACTGTAATGAATGTGCACCGGCAGTCCGGCGAGAGCTCGTCTGAGCGCGTCAAGCCGGTTGCAGATCGTCGCCGTGCTGTAGACGTACGTCGGAGTTCCGACCCGTTCCGCAATTGCACCGAGGCTGACGCCCTCGCACCACAGAGCACCCTCGCGCCGGGCATAGCCCGGCGCTTCTAGTACGCCTTGGCCCACAGCGCCTCTGCGACAGCGTTCTCACCACACATCAGGCACTTCGGCGGCGCTTCGGCGGAACGGAACTCCTCGTCAGGAAGAACCCGAATAGTAGCCTTCGTTTCCTCCTTGATCCGTGCCTCGCAATCCGACGAGCCGCACCACCCGGCGTATACGAACGCGCCGTCACCATCCATGATTTCGCGGAACCGATCATACGTGATGGGGCCACGAACGCTGTTGCTCTCGCGGCGCGCACGTGCAGTCTCGAGCAGATTGTCCTGAATCGCGATGAGCAGTTCGTTTATGCTCTCACCAATCGTGTCGAGCGCGTATGGCCGCTTCTCCTTCGTATCGCGGCGCACCAGGACTGCCTGCCCGGAATCCAGATCGCGTGGACCGATTTCCATTCGCAACGGAATGCCCCGGAGTTCCCACTCGTAGTACTTCGCACCTGGCTTGATTCCCTCGCGCGAGTCCACGTGAATGCGCAAGCGCGCTGGCGAACGCCGTTCCCACGACCCAAGCGACTCCTTGATCCTGTTCGCCGCTTCAAGAACGCGCGCACGATCTTCATCCGTACGGTAGATCGGCACAATCACGACTTCGATGGGCGCCAGAAGCGGCGGCGTTACCAGACCATTGTCATCACCGTGTGTCATCACGAGCCCGCCGACCATCCGCGTGGACACGCCCCAACTGGTGTTCCAAGCAAAATCCAGTTCGCCAGCTTCCGTCTGAAACGTGAGATCGAAAGCCTTCGCGAAGTTCTGACCCAGGTTGTGCGATGTCCCTGCCTGCAATGCCTTGTTATCCTGCATCATCGCCTCGCAGGAATACGTACGAAGTGCGCCGGCGAACTTCTCCGACTCACTCTTGCGACCCGTCACAACCGGCATCGCCATCCATCCTTCCATGAAGTCGCGGTACACGCCGAGCATGCGCCGCGTTTCCTCCTCGGCCTCGGCTTCCGTCGCATGTGCGGTATGCCCTTCCTGCCATAGAAACTCGAGCGTGCGGAGAAAGAGACGTGTGCGCATTTCCCAGCGCACAACGTTAGCCCATTGGTTGATGAGGAGCGGAAGATCCCTGTAACTCTGCACCCATTTGGCGAACATTGAATAAATGATCGTCTCCGACGTTGGCCGGATTACCAGTGGCTCGTCGAGTTTCTTCCCGCCGCCATGAGTTACAACCGCAGTCTCTGGCGCAAACCCTTCCACGTGCTGCGCTTCCTTCTGCAGGAAGCTCTGCGGAATCAACAGTGGGAAATAGGCATTCTGATGGCCGGTGGCCTTGAACATGTCGTCCAGCTGCCGCTGCATCCGCTCCCAGATCCCGTATCCATTGGGACGAATGACCATGCAACCGCGCACCGGCGCATAATCGGCCAGTTCTGCGCGCACGACTAGTTCGTTGTACCACCCGCTGAAATCCTCAGCGCGAGTCGGAAGCTTTTTCTGATCAGCCATCTGTGAGGTATTTGGAAAATCGCGCGGCGTCAGACACTGGTGTCCGTCGCCGTCGAATTTGTCAGGTGAATAATGTTGCGGGCGCCAGCCGTAATTGCCGCCTTCCGCTGCTTTGACACCGACTGGCGCCGCAGCGCGTACTCTACCGAGAAACCTTTTGCACGCAGCGCTGCTGCCTCGCTCATGACGCGAATCACAGGGATATCATCATCAGCCGTGAGCCAGTAATCAACAGCCTGCGCCATTGACGGCAGCAACTGCCTCGCGCGAAGCAATTCCGTCAATACCACGTCGCCCATCCCGAAACCGAGTGCTGGGAGCGATGTGCCGCCGATTGCATCTAGCAGATTGTCGTACCTGCCGCCGCCACAGATTGCCCGGAATTCCCCAGACCGATCAAATAGCTCGAAGACGATTCCAGTGTAGTACGCGAGCCCTCGGACAATCGAAAGATCGAACCGCAGCCACGCTGCGCCATCCGGAACCAGTTGAGCCACGTAGTCGAAGAAATTGCGCAATTCTTCGACGTGTTCGATTCCAACTCCGGATGTTGCGCTGATTGCGGATGCGACTGTATCGATCGTCGCCTTCGGGATGTCCAGTACGCGCTCAACCTGGTCAAGGTTCAATCCAGCAGCCGCGAGCTTCTCGGCAGCAACCGCGCGCGGCTGCCGTGCGAGCTTGTCCGCGACTGCAAGAACGGCGTCGAACGCGCTCGGCGCGATGCCCAGCGCCGCCAGATATGCGTGCATCACCCGTCGATCGCTCACGCGAACGACGACTTCGTCGGAAGTAAGCCTCAATTCGCGGCAGATATCAATTGCACACGCAACCAGTTCCGCGTCCGCCGCGACGCTGGTCTCGCCAACAATGTCGACGTTGAGCTGGTAGTGCTCGCGGAGTCGGCCTTTCTGCTGACGCTCATACCGGAAAAGCTGCGGCGTCGAAAACCAGCGCGTTGGCTTGCGCAGCGAGTTTGCGCGCGCTCCGACCATTCGTGCGAAGGTTGGTGTCATTTCGGGCCGAAGCGCAACCTCGCGTCCGCCCTTGTCCACAAAGTTGTAGAGCTGGCCGACGATCTCGTCGCCGCTCTTGGCTGTGTACAGATCCAGTGGTTCGAGCGGCGGGCCGTCGTACTCCATGAACGCATACCGACGGGCAACCTCGCGCCATGCCCGCATCACGTGCGCGCGTTCGGCCAACTGCTCCGGGTAGAAATCTCGGAAACCCGGGAGTGTCGTGTGCGCCATCGTCCAAACCTATCCGGTCTTGCGGGCAGGGGCTACCACCCGGGGCACGCTCAGCGCCGTCCACTGCTCGTCGCGGGGCCGCCCTCGCCTCTCGCCTCTCGCCTCAGTCGTGCTTCGGCCGAACTGTCGGAGCAGTCGGATCTATCCCGAGAATGCTCATCGCGTCGCCAACTGTGTGAAACGAGCCGCACACCACCTTGGTCCCGGGCAGATTTTGTGCGCGCGCCATCGCAACCCGGAAATCCGGATCCAGCGCCACGGGCACCTTGCACGCATTTGCATGAGCCGCGGCGAGCAGAGGGTCCCAGGCGCGATCTGGAGGTGCACTCAACGGCTGAGTGATGATGAACTGGGTCGTCACCGGCGCAAGTTCGTCGATCATCCCTTCCCAATCCTTGTCCTTCAGCACGCCCAGAATCACGGTGACTGGCGGAGGGGATGGCCGCGCGGCGAGAGTTTCCGCGAGTGCCCGCGCCCCTGCCGCGTTGTGCGCAACGTCGAATATCCAGTCCTGGATACGCTGGAATCGCCCTGGAAGCGTCACCGACGACAGCGCGCGGTTGATGTCCTCTTTCTTGATCGCGTACTCAGGCCCGGCCGCGTAGATCGTCGCCAATGCGGCCATCGTGTTACGCACCTGGTGCTCACCTATTAGTGGCGTGGAAAGCCTGGTGCGACCTAGCGGTGTCGCCGCAGTGAACGACGTCATCCCGCCCGCGAGCGAAATCGACCACGCACGCCAATCGGATCGAACCACCGAGATCGGAGTGGCCCCGCGGTCGGCAGCTTTCTGCGCGAGGCGCTTGGCGATGTCGAGTCGCGGCTCAGCAATCACCGCCGGCTTCCCGAACTTGAAGATCCCCCCTTTCTCGTCGGCGATCGACTGAAGTGTCTTCCCGAGGAATTCGGTGTGATCGAGCGAAATATTTGTCACTGTCGCGACCACCGGGTCGAGCACGTTCGTGCTATCCAAAGCACCACCCAACCCCGTCTCGATTACCGCGACGTCCACTCGGGACTCGGCGAAGTACGCCATCGCCGCCGCAGTCGTAATCTCGAAGAATGTGGCATCGATCGACTCGGCAAGGGGCTCGATGCGCCGCAGCAAGGCGAGGAGCGCTTCCTCCGAAATCGATTCGCCGTTGATCGCGATACGCTCGCGAAAGTCCACCAGATGCGGTGACGTGTACCGCGCGACCCTCCGCCCCCCGAAGCGCAACAGCGCGTCGAGTGTGGCGACCGTGCTGCCTTTCCCGTTCGTGCCGGCGACATGAAAGGATGGATACTTTCGGTGCGGGTCGCCAAGCGCGTCAAGCAACTGTTCGGTTCTCTCAAGCCCCGGCGAAATTCTGGAGCCGGTTCTCTTGAACAGTCGTTCGATAGTCTCCTTATAGGTCAGGTCGAGAGCCATCCAGACGCCGCAGGCTTGCCACTCATGTGTCGTAGGAGGCGCCCGACCGTTGGCTTTAGTTCGTGTCGAGGGACTACCATGTCAACAATGCCGTGCTCCAGCAGAAATTCCGCAGTCTGGAACCCTTCGGGTAGATCCTGACCGATTGTCTGCTTGATCACTCTGGGCCCGGCGAATCCGATAACAGCGCCCGGCTCCGCGATAATTGCATCTCCAAGCATCGCGAAACTCGCGCTCACCCCACCGGTCGTCGGGTTGGTCAGCAGCGAAACGTACGGCACGCGCCGCTCTGCGAGCTGCGACAGCATCGCAGACACCTTGGCCATCTGCATGAGGGAGAGTACTCCTTCCTGCATGCGGGCCCCGCCGGACGCACAAACCACAACGAGCGGGTGCTTCTTCTCAAGCGAGCGCTGACCCAGCCGTGCGATCTTTTCACCGACCACGGAGCCCATGGAGCCACCCATGAAGGCAAAGTCCATCACACCGAGGCTGATTGGAGATCCGCCCAACTGACCGCTGAGCGTAAGAATCGCGTCCCCTTCTCCGGCGTTTGTTGTCGCCTTCTTTAGCCGCTGCGGATACTCGGGAAAGCCAAGGGGATCGGACGACCGGATTTCAACCTCGGTCTCCTCGGCCGTTCCCTCATCCAGGAAGATGTTGGCGTAGTCCCATGCACGAATTCGGCGGTGGTAGCCGCAATTCGGACACACGTTGAGATTCCTGACGAATTTCTCCGTAATGTCCGTGTAGCCGCACGACTCGCACTTTTCCCAGGCGTCTGCCGGGATCTCCAGTCGTTCGCTGCGCGGGCGCCGCGGCTTCTTGTCCTTCTTGAACCAAGCCATATACCTCTAATGTCACCCGGCACCCGAGGCTGGGCAAGGAGTTGCGGAACAGGCGTCTGATGACACGCACTCCGCAGCCAGCCTCGGCCAGCTACTCGGTCGCAGGGACGGCGATCGCATCGGACGCGGCGAGTTGCTCTTTGAGACGTTGCGCGGACGCCTTTGTGAAGCCCGGTAGCGCGGCAATGTCGTCCTCGCTCGCATCCCGTACTCCCTGCACGCTGCCGAAGACTTTTATGAGCTGCCTCCTCTTGACCGGTCCGACTCCCGGGATCGACAACAATGCCGAGGTTACCGTGCGCATGCTTCGGCGCTTCCGGTTGAATGTCACCGCGAATCGATGCGCCTCATCCCGGATCCTCTGCAGTAACCGAAGGGCCGGTGACCGCCGCGACAGGCGCAACGGCTCCGCTCGACCCCAGACAAATATCTCTTCATCGCGCTTGGCCAGACTTATCAGCGCGGTCTGACCCAGTCCGATTGCATCCAGCGCCGCATGCGCAGCGGACAGTTGACCCTTGCCGCCGTCAATGACTACAAGATCCGGAACTGATTTTCCATCTGCAGTGCGTCGATTGAAATACCGCGTCACTACTTCATGCATCGAGGCAAAGTCATCGGTCCCGATAACCGTCTTCACCTTGAATTTCCGATACTCTCCCCGTTTGGCTCGGCCATTTTCGAAAAAAACGCAGGAGCCCACAGTATCCGTACCTTGCGTCGTTGATATGTCGAAGCAGGCCATGGTACGCGGCAGTTTCTGAAGTCCGAGTTCTCTTGCGAGATCGTAAACGGGATCGCTCGCGCGCACGTCCGATTCGGCGGATGACAGCTTCAACTCTTCGAGCAGGTGACGGGCGTTCTGCTCCGCAAGTTGTACAAGTTCGCGCCGCACGCCGCGCTGCGGCACGTGAACGCTCTCGCCCGGCAAAGACTCTTCCAAGAGTTCGCGATCGGGAAAGTCGAACGGTAACAGAAGTTCCGACGCGCGCTCCGGCATTGCAACGTAAGTACCGGCGAGAAACAGGCGCAGGACGTCACCATCGGCCTCGCCGTCGACATTCTCAATGAATCGATGTTCACGCGCCAGCAATTTGCCCTCGCGGATCCTCAACAGCGCGACCACAGCGTCGTCTCCGTCGCGGGCATACCCTACCACATCACGATCGCCTCCCTCCACGCGCAGGACAACCGTCGGCTCCTCCATCTTCTCCAGATGATGCAACGCGTCGCGCATTTCTGCGGCCCGTTCGAAATCCAGGCTTGATGCGGCAAGCTCCATCCGTTCGCGCACCCGACGAATTACCTCGTCCGACCGCCCCTCGAGGAACAGCGTCACTTCGTCGATCATTGCCGCATAATCTGCCTGAGTCTGTTTGAACACACACGGGGCCTTGCATCGCTGAATGAAGAAGTCGAGACAGGGCCGCTCAGGCATTTCGCGCGGCATGTCGTAGTTGCAGGTACGCACTGTGAATATCCGGCGTACGACATTAAGCGAACGTCTCATGGCGCCTACATCGGTGTAGGGGCCGAAATACTTGGCGCCGTCACTGATCACTCTCCGCGTTACGAACATGCGCGGAAAGGGCTCATTTACGGTCACCTTGATGTATGGGTATGACTTGTCATCGCGGAGAGCGATGTTGAATTTGGGATGATATTCCTTGATCAGGTTCGCTTCGAGTACGAGCGCGTGAGCCTCTGTCGGCACGACGATCGTTTCAACGTCAGCAATCTGCCGCACAAGGTGCTGAGTCTTGAGGCTGAACGGGTGCTCGCTGGCGAAGTAGCTCCGCACACGGGATCTGAGACTCTTGGCCTTGCCCACGTACAGCACTTCGCCGCCGGCGTCCTTCCAGAGATATACTCCTGGGCTATCCGGCAGGTGCTGCAATTTCTGCGCAACTATTTCGGGGGCCGTCACCATCGAAAGTTATACGCCTGATCGCCGCCGCAGTTTCGCTGCCAGCATCTTCGCTTCAGGAATCCCGAGTCCGACTCCGATCAGGCCGTATGCGATCCCGAACGCGCCCAGCGCCAGCAGCGCCAGCAGCAGGGGCCTGGATGTAGGTATCACGAAACGGGCTGCAGATGCAAGCACAGCCGCGCCGAGGCCGGCGATCCACAATCTCACGACGTACATGACCGAAAGTCCAGTCCGTCCAATCCGGCGAGTCAATCCGCGACGCAGCAGAATGAACTCGACCCAGCCAGCGATACCCGCTGACGCTGTAAGTCCAGCCGCACCAAGCTTGGGATCAAACCCCAGCCAGCCCGGAAGCTGGAACGCGAAAATCACACCGAGCACCGTGGTCAGCGCAATCCGGATGAGTGCGAACTTGAGTGGCGTCCGCGTGTCCCGAAGTGCGTAGTACGTCGACGAATCGAGTCGGCCAAGAGTCGAGGCGAGCAGACCGACGCTCGAGCCGATCAGAATCTCCCACACCCAGATCGTATTAGCACGCTTGAACGCACCGGTCTGATAGAGTGCGCCCGTGACAATGTCACCCAGTGCGAGAAAGGCGATTACACACGGAACGATGAAGAATGCGATTCGCTCCATTCCGGCATTGAGTCGCACGCGCAATTGCGCTGCAATTTCCTCCTGCGTGCCGAGTGCACTCGACATTGCCGGAAGTTCAGCCGCGGACACAGACATGCCGAAGAGGCTGCCCGGAAGCATGTAAAGCGTCTGCGCATACGCGAGCGACGACACTGCGCCGATTGGCAGCCGATACGCAAGGGCCAGGTCTATGAACCCGCTGATCTGTACCACGCCGCGACTCATGAATACCGACGAGAACTGCTTGAAAACTCGCCGTACGCTCGGTAAACCGAAGTGAAAGTTCGGTACTATTCTCGGTGCAACTCGCCGAATGCTCGGCAGCTGCACGAGAAACTGCCCCGCACTACCGATTACCGATGCCCATGCTACCGCAATAACGAGCCCGGAAGGAGAATGACTGGGCCCGTATATCAGAAGCGCAGCAATGATCACTCCGTTCCACGCAAGCGGCGCCATATACGACACAAGGAACTTGCGGTGCGTATTCAGGACTCCCAGACACCATGCGGAGAAGACGAGCAGCCCTGCCCCGGGGAAGAGAATCCGCACAAGTGTCGTCGTGAGTGCTTCAAGCGTCGGCGTCGCACCCGTCGCGGCCAGCCACGCTACCAGTGACTTCGGGAGGATCCCCGCAAAGGGGCGCAACAGCGTGCTGAGCGTCGATCCTCCGCCAGCGAGTATGCCCACCAGCTGCGGAGCGGCCAGGATCCCGGCGAGTACAATTACCGAAGCGACGAGCACCAGCGCGCCGAACACCGCTCCCGCCAGTTCGTCGGCGTCGCGTTGTTCACCTCGCGCTAGCGTACCGGCGTATTCAGGAATGAATGAGGCCGACAGGACTCCCTCTCCGAAAAGATTCTGGAGCATGTTCGGAATCCTGAATGCGCCCTGGAACGCGTCGTTAGCGAGAGACGCACCCAGAAAGTGGGCGAATATGCGCTGTCGAATCAGGCCCGCAACCTTGCTTGCGAAGATGCCAGACCCTACCAGGAACGCTGCCCGACCGGTACGCTCCTCAGTCACCGTCGATCACGCCGGCAACGTGCTTCCTGGCCTCCACTCGTATCGCATCGACCGCGCTACTGCCATACCGCGCCAGGAACGGGACGTAACTGAGGACACGCTCCTGCGGATCACCGCCGGGATAAAGCGTCGCGCGAACAAACGCAACGTCGCGCAGATCGTCCGTTCCCGCCTGTTTGATTGCCGCAGCGTAACGCCGCTCCAGCCGTGTCAGACGATTTTCTACCACCGCCCGCATCGTGCCGATCGAGCGCGAGAGCGCATCCGATGTCTGAGCGTCGCCGCGCAGTTGGTTGCTGATATTATCCAGCGTCACGCGCAGCTCGGCGATCGAGTCTCGAATTCCCGGCGACACCGCCTTGCGCGCGACCATCGTCTCCATTGCATGCGGATCGGCAAAGTCCGCTATTCCCGCCCCCAATCGATCCAGCGTCGTGTCGATCTGCGACTCAATCAATGTGCCGCTCCAGCGCGGTACGATGCGCGGTACAGCAAAATCGAGTGCGCGCGCCACTGCGGATACCTGAGCAAAGTAGGCCACTTCTCCGGGCCCACCGACGTAGCAAACTGTTGGCAGAATCTGCCGTTCCATAACGGGGCGCAACAATACATTCGGGCCCAGTCGTTCACTCGGCGAGCTCGCGGCCACCGAAGGCGCTGTCGAGATTGGCACCCGCCGCCGCGTCGCATCGTCGAGCGTCTCAAAAACGAGCGATAAATTCGGAACGTCGGCGACCTGTGCGTGAAAGCCGGCGCTCGCAATATCCTTGGAACGCGTTACGAGTGCATGTGCGACGGCTTCCGCACGATCCAGAGCGCGTTGAGCAGTTTTGTGTCCTGCCGCTCTCACCGCCGAATGAGACGCGTCGAGCACTGCTATCCCGAGAGGTTCCAGCAGCGATCGCAGCAGGATCAAATACGCGCTACCTACGGATGCGCTGGTTGTGTAAGCGAGTCGCACTGCTTCAAGTGCACCAGCCGCTGGCGCGGAACCGCAGGCCTCTTCCAATCGGGCCAACTGTTCCGAGACATCACCCAGCGGCGTCTTGCTCATTGACCTGCCGGTAACGTCAGGCGGCGCCATCGTCAGCGTATCGAGTCTGCCGCGACGTACGACGCCGATGTGACTCGCCTCGACAAAATCAGCATCGTCGGTCGCAGCCCAGAATACTGGCGCTACCGGACGGTTGGTCGCGATTTGCACGGCGTCGGCCAGCTCCAGCATCGTCATGGCCTTGTTCAGCACGTATAGCGGGCCTCCGAACAATCCGGGCTGCTGGCCACCTGTGATCACCACGCCATTGTCATTGGCCGCAGCACGGAGTCGCGCAGCCGCCGCACCGGACGGTTGAAGCGCGGGCAACAAGTCGGGCAGCCACCTACCCCCGATAAATTCTGCCGACGTCGCGTCCGCAATAGCTGTCCAAGCCGCTTCGCCGGCGGGACGCGGCAGATACCACTCGGGCAGGCCGCCTTCGAGAGCTCGGCGCGCGAGTTCAGAGCCACCGAGATTCCTGGAAATTGCGCGTATCATGCGCCGTGTGCGGAAAAGATGGCGCGCGCACGTTTGCCACCAAGCGGACCGCAAGCATAATCGCCAGGCTCACGCTCGATTTCGAGACCAGCGTCTTCCCGCAGACATCGAAAGTCGTCAGGTCCCAACTGTCTCACTCGTTCCATATCAGCGCGTTCAAACCCATTCGTAGATTTCTCCATCCCCACGCATCGCCGATCCCGTGTAATTGTTCGAGTCTGCGCCACTACCCGATTGCCCACCCACCGCGTTTGGCATTCCGTCATTTGTGGTAAGGCTCACCGCGGATGATTGTTCCTGCGCGATATATCTGCTCCGCAAGTACCAGCCGCGCAACCTCATGCGGTAGAGTCCACGGAGCCAGCGAGAGACGTATCTGTGCACCGTCGCGAAGTCGTTCATCCAGACCGAAGGCCCCGCCAATAACAAAGGCGACGTCCCGCGCCTTTTCCCGCTCAGCCATCAACCAGGCCGCGAAATCTTCGGATGACATCGATTTACCCGACGCGTCACACGCGGCGATCGTGGCTGCGGTACCGATTCGGTCTCGGAGCCGAGCCCCCTCCTTCACACGTACTATCGCCGCCGCCGCTCCGCCCGACGAGGACGGATCGGCACGCTCGCCCTTGACTTCGATAATCTCGATCGGCCAGTAACGCGCTGCACGAGTCTCATAATCGTGAATCGCCGCGGCAAGCGCCTGATCCTTCGGGCGCCCGACCGCGGCGATCATAATTCGCACTCCCGTGCTACCTCAGTTGTAGATGCCCCGCAGGCGATGCACCGATGCGACGCGACTGATGGAAAGCATGTAAGCAGCGGTACGCATGTTCACCTTGTGCGACTTGGAAAGCGCGAGAACGTCCGCAAAGCTGCGACGCATGATCTCGGTGAGTCGATCATTGACAGTCTTCTCATCCCAGAAGTAGCCGCCCCGATCCTGGACCCACTCGAAGTAGGAAACCGTCACGCCACCAGCGTTCGCGAGGATATCCGGTATGACAAAGATTCCCTTCTCATCGAGAATCGAGTCTGCAGCAGCCGTTGTTGGCCCGTTTGCCCCCTCGCACACGACCTTCGCGCGAATGTCGTGCGCATTCTTTGTCGTGATGACGCTCTCGAGCGCCGCAGGAAGCAGTACATCGACGTCCAGCGTCAACAGCTCGGCGCCAGAAATTTCGTCGCCACCCTTGAAACCCTTGAGTGACTTGTTCTTCTTCACATACTCGATCGCCTGCTTGACATTGATTCCCTTCGCATTGTGGAACGAAGCGTCGCGGTCACCGATTCCGACGATCCTTGCACCAGCTTCCTCGAGGAGCTTTGCAGCCGTGGAACCGACGTTACCGAAGCCTTGAACGGCAATGGTCGACTTGCCCACATGCATTCCGAGATGCTCGAGCGCGTCCGTCGTGACGATCGTACAACCACGCCCCGTCGCTTCGCGCCGACCCAGGGATCCACCCATCTCGACCGGCTTGCCAGTAACGACTGCGGTCACCGTGTGACCCACGTGCATCGAGTACGTGTCCATCACCCACGCCATGACGCGCTCATTCGTATTCACGTCCGGCGCTGGAACGTCGGAGTCAGGCCCGAGAGTCTGGATGATGCCGACTGTGTAACGACGCGTCAGACGCTCCAACTCGCCGATGCTCATCTTGAGCGGATCGCAAACAACGCCACCCTTCGCACCACCAAACGGAATGTTGACTACTGCGCTCTTCCATGTCATCCACGCCGCAAGCGCAGTGACTTCTTCAAGCGTCACATGCATGTCGAATCGGATACCGCCCTTCCCGGGTCCGCGCGACGTGTTGTAGAGAACACGGTGGCCCGTAAATACTTCGACTTCGCCGTTGTCCATGACTATTGGACAGGAAACGGTGATCTGCTTCTCCGCGTGGCAGAGAACCTTGTAGAT